>JAYTFV010000331.1:0-8693 GCA_043734065.1 Planctomycetota bacterium | reverse complement strand
CCAGCGTTCGACCTCGGCCACCGTCTGGCCACTGCGGGTGGCGTAGCTTTCGACTTGGTCCTTGGTGATCCGATCGACGCTGAAGTACCGTGACGCAGGGTGGGCGAAGAGCAGACCGCTGACGCTGGCGGCGGGCCACATGGCATAGCTTTCGGTGAGCGTGATGCCGGTTTGATTTTCGGCATCAAGCAGGTCAAAGAGTTGCCGTTTGCGGGTGTGGTCGGGGCAGGCGGGGTAGCCGTAGGCCGGGCGGATGCCTCGGTATTTTTCCTCAATCAGGTCCGCGCTCGACAGCCCCTCGCTCTGGCCGAAGCCCCAGGCTTGGCGGGCCTCGGCGTGAATGTACTCGGCGAAGGCCTCCGCCAGCCGATCGGCGAGAGCCTTGGTCAGGATCGAGTTGTACTCGTCGTGGTCAGCTTCGAAGACCTTCGCGAGTTCATCGCATCCGTGCCCCGACGTGACGGCAAAGGCTCCGAGGTAATCCTGCCGCCCGCTGTCTTGCGGAGCGATGTAGTCGGCCAGCGAACGAAAGTCCTTCTGGCCGGGGCGTTCCCATTGCTGGCGGAGTTGGGGCATGATCAGAGGGGAGGAGGGGAGGAGGGGAGGAGGGGGGAGTTCGGAGGTGACGGCCTCTGGCTCCCGACTCCCGACCCCCGACTCCCGACCCGCCGGAACCAGTATGTAACGGCCCGACACTTCCTCCAGGATCTTCGCTTCCATGAGGTAGCCCAGCGACTTGGCCACTGTGGACGGGAAGACCTTTTTCGGCTTTACAAGTTCGGCAATCGTATCGGCTGTGAACGGACCGGTCTGGGCCTCGACCGCGTTGAGGACCAGCAGTGGATCGCGGGTCAGCCCGAGCTTGATCGTGGCCAAGTACGCGCGGAACCGAGTGGCTGGGGAGTCGTCCGCTCCCTGGGCACTGGGCACTTGCACCTTGCCCTTTCGCTTTCCTTTCGTCTTCGGCGTGAACCGTTCCCCTCTGGCCCTAGGCTCTAGGCCCTCGACCCTCGGCCCTTTCACAATGATGTCATCCCCCACTGAGTTCGAGGGCCAGAACCCATACACGCCCTTCGCCGTGAACAGCTTCTCCGCAATGATCCGGTCGAGCAGTTGGTTGGCATCGTCGAAGAGTTTTTTAGCTTCTTCGCCGACGACGGGGTCGGCGAAGATGGCCGGGTATTTCCCCTTGAGTTCCCAGGTCTGGAAGAACGGGGACCAGTCGATGTAGGTCCGCAGGACGTTGAGATCGGCCTCGATGGTGCGCGTGCCGGTGAAGGCGGGCGTCGGGATGTCAACGGTCGTCCAGTCGGTCTGAAACCGCCGTTCGAGAGCCTGCGAATACGGCACCAGTGCCTGTTCCGAACGACGGGCGAAGCTCGCACGGTCGCGCTCCTGCTCCGCACGGACCTGCACTATGTAGGCCGCTTTCGACTCCGAATCGAGCAGCTTCTCCACCGCCGGAACAGAGAGCGAGGCATCGACAACATGCACGACCGGATGCTCATACTGCGGAGCGATCTTGACGGCAGTGTGCTTGGAGGAAGTGGTGGCACCGCCGATCAGCAGCGGGATCGTGAACCCGCGACGCTGCATTTCGCGGGCGACAGTTTGCATCTCTTCGAGAGACGGCGTGATGAGTCCGGAGAGGCCGATGATGTCGACCTTCTCGGCAATGGCGGTCTCCAGAATCTTCTCGCAGGAGACCATCACGCCCAGGTCGATGACCTCGAAGCTATTGCAACGCAGGACCACGCCGACAATGTTCTTGCCGATGTCGTGGACATCGCCCTTGACGGTGGCGATGAGGATGCGACCGCGAGAGGAAGAGGTGAGTGGTGAGTGGTGAGTGGTGAGTGACGAAGAGGGTTCGTGGGATGAGAGAATCGATCCGCCAGCAGCTGAGTCTCCTTCACTCACCTCTAATCTCTCACCTCTCACCTTTTCGGCCTTCTCCGCCTCCATGAACGGTTCCAGATACGCCACCGCCTTCTTCATCACGCGGGCGCTCTTGACCACCTGGGGCAGGAACATTTTTCCCTGCCCGAACAGGTCGCCGACGACGCTCATCCCGGCCATCAGCGGGCCCTGGATCACGTTCAGCGGGCGACCGTATTTCAGCCGGGCCTCTTCGGTGTCGGCTTCGATGTGGTCCGCGATCCCCTTCAGCATGGCGTGCTTGAGCCGCTCCTCGACGGTGTCCTTCCGCCACGCCTGCACTTCCTCAGCGGTCTGGGTCTTGCCGCTCGCTCGCGACTTAATGACCTCGGCAAACGAGATCAGCTTCTCAGTGGCATCGGGGTGCCGGTTCAGCAGCACATCCTCGATGTAGACCAGCAGTTCCTTGTCGATCTCGTCGTAGACTTCGAGTTGGGTCGAGTTGACGATCCCCATGTCGAGACCCGCTTGGATCGCGTGGTACAGGAAGGCAGCGTTCATCGCCTCGCGGACGACTTCGTTGCCCCGGAACGAGAACGAGACGTTGCTCACTCCGCCCGAGGTCAACGCTCCGGGGCACTCAGTCTTGATCCGGCGAACCGCTTCGAAGAACTCGACCGCGTAGTTCGAATGCTCCTCCATCCCGGTCCCGACGGTCAGGATGTTGGAGTCGAAGATGATGTCTTGCGGCGCGAACCCCACCTGCTCAGTGAGCAGCTTGTACGCTCGTTTGCAGATCGAGACCTTGTGATCGGCGGTCACGGCCTGGCCCGATTCATCGAAGGCCATGCAGACCACGCCCGCGCCCAGGCTGCGCACAATGCGGGCGTGTTCCAGGAATTTCTCTTCGCCTTCTTTCAGGGAGATGGAGTTCACGACGCCCTTGCCGGCGAGGCACTTCAGCCCGGCATGGATCACGCTGAACTTCGAGCTGTCGACCATGACCGGGACTTTGTTCACGTCCGGGTCATCGGAGAGCAGCTGAAGGAAGTGGACCATCTCCTGCTCACTGTCGAGCAGCCCTTCGTCCATGTTGACATCGATCATGTTGGCCCCGCCCTCGATCTGCTCGCGGGCGATTTTGAGGGCCTCGTCGTAGTTCTTCTCCTTGATCAGCCGGGCAAACTTGCGCGATCCGGTGACGTTGGTCCGCTCGCCGATCATCAAGAAGGGGCGAGGGGGGAGGGGAGGAGGGGAGGAGGAAGAGGCTTCTTCACTCACCACTAACCTATCACCACTCACCTCAATCGGTCGCAGCTCGAACACATCCGTCCCACTGAACACCGACGAACGCCGCCCACTCTTCCCCTCTGGCCCTAGGCCCTTAGCCCGAGGCCCGAGGCTTCTGACCGCCTCCGCCGCATTGTGAATGTACGTCGGGTTCGTGCCGCAGCAGCCGCCGACGATGTTCAGCCAACCGTTCTGGGCCCACTCCGCCACGGTCTTGGTGAACTCGCCCGGATTCGAGTCGAACCCGCCCATGCCGTCCGGCATTCCGGCGTTCGGGTAGCAACAGATGTTGGTGCCGCTCGGGACGCGCTTGGCCAAAATCTCGACGTACTCCCGCATCTGCTTCGGGCCGATGCCGCAGTTCATCCCGATGCTGAACGCCGGGAAGTGTTCGACAGCTGCGAGGAAGGCTTCGAGCGTTTGGCCGGTGAGCGTGCGGCCTCCCATGAAGATCGTGGCCGAGATCATCACCGGGACCGATTGCTGCGTCTCCTCAAACACCTGCTGAATCGCCGACAGACACGACTTCATGTTCAGCGTGTCAAAGCTCGTCTCGGGCAGCAGCATGTCGACGCCGCCCTCCAGCAGCCCCCGCACCTGCTCAGCGTAACTCGCCTGCATCTCGTCAAACGTCACCGGGCGATACCCCGGCTTGTCGGCGTTGAACGACAACTGGACCTTGGTTGGCCCGATACTTCCGGCGACGAATCGCGGCTTGTCGGGATTCGCCCGCGTGTACTTATCGACCTCACTGCGGGCAATCTCCGCAGCTGCGATGTTGATCTCGCGGGTCAGGTGGCCGAGTTCGAACTCGGCCAGCGAGATCGGATTGGCATTGAAGCTGTCGGTCTCGACGATGTCGGCCCCGGCGTCGAGGTAATCGCGATGCACGCTGGCGATCAACTCCGGCTGGGTCAGGCACAGAATGTCGGTCGCATTCTTGAGGTCGATCGGGTGCGAGGTGAACCGCGTCCCCCGATAGTCGGCCTCCTGCAAGTTCTTGGAAAACAACAACGCCCCCATCGACCCATCCAGGATCAGGATGCGGCGGGCGAGAAGGTCGTTCAGAAGTTCAAAGGTGGGATTCATGCGATCATGGTTTCAGCAGGAGGTGAGTGTGTATCGAACGAGTTCTGGCCTGCTAAGGCGGAAGTGTGGCACGATTCGCCGTTTCAACAATGGCGTCCAGAACCTCAACGACCTCGGCAGGAATGCGATCACGAGGGACCAGTGCAGCCAGTTCGTGGTAATCGCTCTTTCGCATCATCAGTGGCAAGCCCTTCTCCTGGAAGTATTTCTTGAACAAGGGGTCCAGGAACTCATCGGTGACTTTCAAGTCCGACTCCCATGGGCTGGGCTTTCCGAGCGTACTCAGAGCACCTTCTAGCTGTTGAATCTGGCAATTCATCAACTCTCGGTCCGAATTTGAGAAGAGCGTTTTCGGAAGTGACGCCCACTCTAGAATGACATCTCGCTCGCACAGATAGTTTTCAATTTCCCGCTGAGACCAACACCGCTCGACCAGTGGGCCTTCGCTGTTCAGCGGGCTGTCGATACGGTCGAATAGAGCGAATCCAACCAGATGTGGGCACGCTTCTCGAAGTCCGTAGAACAGACGGTGTGCAGGCGATGGATGATTTGTAGACACGTAGTGAACGAACGGTCTCTGTAGCTTTTCGCTCGCGGGATGTTCCAACGTCTTGGCAAATGCCTGAAGGATTGCGAGGTCGGTGGAACCTTCCAGAAAGAGGATCCATCCCTGCGATTCTGCCTGATAGTACAAATCCCAGCCAATCTCTGTCAGAGACTTGATGACTTGGGACGATTTGTTGTTGATCGGGTGCGGTTTACTACCGACGAATGCCACGACAGTCCCGCGCTGGGCCGCCTCGTTGAGGACGACCTCGGAATGACTCGCGGCAATGATCTGAGCATCCGATGCTGCCGCCATATCGGAGATCAGATTGAACACTTGGCGTTGGCGCAGCACCTCCAGATGGGCGTCGGGTTCGTCGAGAAGCAGGATGGCTCCCGGATTCGCAGCGAGGTGTGTGAGCAGGAGTAGCGTTTGCTGAAACCCTCGACCCGCCGATGAGATGTCGAGTTCGGTCTTGCCCTGGTCGTAGGTCAGCCTGATTTCACTGCGTTCAGAGATGAATTCCGGCTGGCGTAACTTGACTCCGAACAGACTGCTCAGCTGCCTGGAAATCGATTCCCAAGCTTCGGGGCGGTCCAACGAAACCTGGAAACAGAGGTTTCTTAAGATGCCAGCTGTCTGGCCTTGGCCGATCAAGAAGGCAATTTCTCCCTGCTGCTTCATGAATTCTCGATCTGCCAGTCCCGACATCGGTGGCAGGTAGGCCAGATTCACTTGTCTGGCTTCGTCAGGAATCTCCGTGAATTCGGCCCCAGCGACCCTGGAATCGCCGAATCCCGGCTTGCGGATTGGACGGCAGATCAACGACTCCTCATTGCTGTAATCGAATTCGACCCCGCAGGTCCAGGCGGAGCGCGTCCCGCCCTCCACGATGACCTCCATCCGGACATTGAGCGTTCTCGCCTTGCCATCTTCTTTGACGGAGTCCCGGACGTGTGCATCCTTCCAGAGGAGTTTGGCGGACGGAACCGGGACGTTGACCAAATCTCTGCGGTTGATGGTGATACCCGGTCGCTTCTCGGGTTTGGCATCTGCTGAACGCTTGGAACTCCACGCTTTCACACCGAGATCCCACAGCGCGAGCGCCTGGAGCGCGGTCGTCTTTCCCGAGTTGTTGGGACCGATGAAGACCACGGGCTGGGAGAGTGGGATATCGATTTCCGTCAATTGCTTGAAGTTTCGAACGATCAGTCGAGTCAGCATGGAGACTCTCCCTCAAGGCAATCGCCGCACACTGCCATCGCCCCTTCTAGAACAAAAAACCTGCGTGGGAGAAGGTCGCTCAGCAGATGAGAAGTGGGATTCGGCACGGGCAATGGCTCTCGATTATAGTCAACGGAACGCGGCCCACCCGCGACGAAATGGGAGACACACGTTTAGGACAAAGGATCGTAGTTTTTCCGAGCGACGAAATGCAGCCACAATCGAGAGGAAAGCGGGCTGGCAAGAGATTTTATGGCGAATCAAGGGTGGTCTCCGCACCTCACTTCGCCCAGTAATCAATCACCATCGGCTCTTCCAGAATCGGCTTGAGCTTCTCGACGAACGCCTTATGAGCCGGGTGTGGCAGGTAGGTCGCCCGGCCCGCTTCGTCTTTGAACGTCACGAAGAACAGGTGCGTGAACCCCTTGTTGATCATCTCCGGGCTGTTGTTCGTGCCCCATTCGTAGCTCTGGATCGAGTCGATCTGCTTCGGGAGTTCGCCGAAGGCTTTGACGACCTCGTCGATCTGGGCCGGGGTGGCGTCCTGCTTGAACTTGAACATCACGACATGCCGCAGCAGCTTCGGCGCAGCGTCGGTCTTGGCGGGTTCGGCATGGGCCTGCATGAAGGCAACTCCGAGCAGGGCGAGGCAGGTGAGGATGATCGGCAGGCGGGCGTTCATGAGTGCTGGTCCAGTAGGGAGGTTCGAAGAAAGCGTCGGGGCGTTGCCACGAGGGATCATGATACTCACTCTGGTGCGGACATCCGAGTCTTCAGTCTCCGGACAAACTCGAATGACTCCTAACACCCGGCTTCCCTGTAAGGATTCCAGCACTCCTCCGTACATCGGGTGAGTCCCACGACAGCCGATCTCTCTCCCCGAGGATCGCTCTTCGCTGTCGCTGGCCGCGCACCCGCCACGGTTAGGTTTAACCCCTCTCCACTCGATCGCGATGTCAGATTCGCCTGAGTGTGATGAGGGGCGACCCCTCTCGTTTCATCCGTGGTACTGCGTGCCTTAAGCCCTCGTCTTCTCGGAGTCCCCGCATGTCTGTCGCACGTCGCAATGGAACCAAGGTCGTCCTGCCTCGAACTGGGGCCGATGAGTTCTGGCAGCTAGTCCATGACCACTTCGCCAATGCCGATGAACGCAAGTGGCGCTACCTCGCAATGCTCGCTCTGCGCGAGAACGCCGGCTGGCCGCTGGACCGCATCGGCAATGTCTTTGGCCATCCGAAAGGCCACGTGACCCGCTGCCTGGCCCGCATCAAGCAAGAGATGCGACTGACCTTCCACGCCGAGCCCGAGTTCCTCGACTCACCCGATGAGGACGTGGAACACGCCGCGTGAGGGAAGTTGTCAGTTGTCAGTCAACAGTCAACAGCCCAGGGGTTGCCACCCCTGGGCTTTCCCGGCTCAGATCATCCCACGCCCAACTCTCATCCTCCCCCTCTGGCCCTAGGCTCTAGGCCATAGCCCCTAGGCTTCCCGCCATGCTCATCCAAACCATCCCCCTCGCCGACCTCCAACCGGCTCCGTACAACCCGCGTTTGACCCTCAAGCCGGGTGACAAGCGGTGGAAGAAACTCGAACGCTCGCTCGCCGAGTTCGAACTGGTCCAGCCGATCATCTGGAACCGCCGCACCGGCCACATCGTCGGCGGCCACCAGCGCTGCGAGGTACTCAAACATCAAGGCCACACCGAGGTCGAGTGCGTCGTCGTCGACCTCCCGCTGAGTCGCGAGAAGGCCCTCAACGTCGCTCTCAATAACTCCGAGGTCGGCGGTGATTGGGAGGCCACAAAACTGATGGCCTTGATTGAAGACCTCGCCGAGTCCCCCGACATCGACCCCACCCTCACCGGCTTCGACGAACACCAACTCCACAGCTTCCAGTTCGAACCGGCTTCGCCGGGTGATGAGGGTCCCAACGAAGCACCGGCCTCGAACAAGGTCATCGCCACTCTGGAAATCCCCTACGCCCGCTGGGCAGCGGTGCGAGAGAGCCTCGACGATCTCATCGGCGAAGAACCGACCGTGCGGCTGCACGTGAAGTTGCCGGAGTGACGCGTCGTCGTAGGATGGGCAATCCTGCCCGTCCCCTGCGGCTATCGGTCGCCACTCCGGGCAACCGGGACTCATTTTCCGTCAATTCACCGCGTTCAAAATCTGAGACAACACACATTCTGTTTTGATTCCAACGTCCGAACTCGCTTGCCCGTCAATTCGCAGCTGTCCTCTCCGCTCGGGGACGGGCAGGATTGCCCATCCTACATTGCCGCTCCCCTCTGTCGATCAACCATCAACCCTCTTCCCCCCCATGCTCCTCAACGTCACCTACCCCGTGCTCCCCAAACGTAACTCCGTGCGGGCGTCGCTCGTGATGGACCACTTCGGGATCAGCTATGACTCCAGCGAGCATGTCCTCGCCCGCGATCTGGACATCCCTCTTCAACCCGGCGATGTCGTCCTCTTCACCGGGGCCAGCGGGTCGGGGAAGTCGTCGCTGCTGCGCGAACTGATCCGACAGCTCGATTGCCGGGAGGGCGAGGCTCCTGCCGAGCCGAGAGCCAGTGATAACATTGTTCCACAGTCGCGGCTCAGCAGGAGCTTCGCCCTCCCGCATGCGGCCTCTGTCGATCAACCATCAACCATAAACCATCAAC
>JAYTFV010000330.1:0-10545 GCA_043734065.1 Planctomycetota bacterium | reverse complement strand
GGGGGCTTACGCCGCCCGGCTCGCCTGATCGTTCGCGGCGTCTCGCTTGGCACCGATCAGCATCACCGCCAGCAGGCTCACGATGAACACCCACAGGCTCATCGTCCGCACATCGGTATAGTCCGGCAGCAGCAGGTAGCCCAGCACTCCCAGCGCTGCGGCAATGCCCAGGACCGGTCGCAAAGAGGTAGCGCTCGACGCGGTGCGAATGCGGCGGACGACCCACACGGCGAGCAACCCCCAGCAGAGCGACCAGAGCCACGTCAGCGAGCGGGTCCACGTCTGGCGGGGACGGAGCGCGATCGTGAGGGTCGGGGATCCGCCGACCTTCGAGAACACGGTCTCGGACCCGACCGTCGGGATCGTGATCGGCAGGGAGAGACCACCGGTGTGGGTCCAGGTTATTGATGTCCCTCCCTGCAAGGGGATGCCGCCGGACACCCCCCACATACTGGAATCCACGTATCCCCCATTTGCAAAATTGCTCATCGCACCTCCACCTTCATTCAGATCGCTTGGCTGATTGAATCGATACCTGGATGGAATTCTGTTGAGGATTGGCGGTTGCTCCCGCAGCTGCGACTGTTGCTGCTGAACTCCATTTCCCCCGTTGTTCATCGCTCCGCTGCGACTCTGGGGCACACCGCCCATTTGGGCTCCATTTCCGAACTCTAATCGTCCGGTACGCCCCGTCCGACGAAGATTCACACGATCACGATCATTTCCGAAGTAACCCTGCTGACCACCCTGCTGGCCTCCACTATACTGCTGCTGTCCCCCCTGCGAGGCATTGCTGAACGACTGGTCCTCCAGCGACTTTCGCAGCACTCCCCGCCCCTTGGACGCCCTGGCCTTGGTCACCACCTGGTCCCGCTTCTCGCCATCCACTCCGGACGATTTGAACTCCAGCTTCCCGGAGGAGTCCCCGAGCGCCGTCGAATCAGAAAAACTGTTTCCTTTGTAGTTCAAGTCGTTGTTGCCGAGGATGTAGGCTCGGTTGGACGTGCCATCGGTCTGCTGCGGTGCGGGCTGTTGCGCCCCTGGCAGGTCCACGCTGTTGCGGGTGACTTCCTCCAGCAGACGACCGTTGAGGTTCTTGGCCTCGTTGTAGCGTTGAGCCGACTCCGGCTTGGCGGGGGTATTGTTCTCGATCGTGGCGCATTGCAGTTGCAGTTCGACCTGCAACTGCTTCAGATTGTTCTGCACCTGAGCCTGCTTCAGGCTGTCGCTGTGAGGATCATTCTTGATCTTCAACTGCTCCTTCAAATCGGATTCAAGCCGTTCGGACTTCTTGATCTCCTGCATGGCAAAAATGTCGTCGGCACTCAGTTGATCCACGTTGGATCGCGTCCCATCATTGACCAAAGTCACATCGAGTTTGTCGGGCGTGAAGACTTTCCACAGGGTACTGGCCACGGTCAGGCCGAACTCCGCCGACTCGGCGCGGGTAATCACTTCCGGAGCCGGGAGGCTGACCTCCTGGGCCGACAGATGTGCCCCCTTCTCGATCGGAGTCGGCAACTGGCCACCGAGCGTGACCTCCACTGGGAACGACAGATCGACCACGCTCGTCTGCGGCAGCGGCACCAGATGCACCGTCTTCCCGTTGAGCTGGGTCGTCACCGTCCGCGACGCCCGGCCCTTCACGAACACCGACATCAACTGCGAGCCCTCCGGCAGCTTCAGGCCCAGGAACTGCTGTCCCCGGTTGCGAACGGTGTAGGTCGCCTTCGTCTTCCACGAGCCGTCCCAGGCCAGCGAGGTCACCAGTTCACTCCCGGTGATCGTCGCCTTGCCGGTGTCTTGCGTCGCCGAGCGGATCAGCTTCCACTTCGGCATCGCCTGTTCGGAGGACAACTCGGTAATCGCCATCGCCTGCACCAGCAGACTGTTGTCGACCAACAGCGGGAGCTGATCTTTCGGCAGCTTGTTGACCAGCCGCTCATCGACCGCCACCAACTGCCCCGACGAGCGATTGACGACGATGGCGCACCTTCGCTGGCTCTCCAGCGGGTGCTGCTTGCCGGCCACGATCGTGTCGAGAAACTGCACGTCCGGGATCTGGATGATGTCGTCCGCGGGCGGCGGCAGCGTCACGACGCCGGTACACAGGAACTGGTTCCGCACGGCGTCGACCAGTTGGATCGTCCACAGGATGTCGCCGTTTTCGGTCGCCACGGAGCCGATCTGCCGCACGCCGGGAACGTTCAGTTCGAGGCGGTCCTTCAGCCAACTGGGCGTCGTGAACTGGAAGGTATCGGCAGCGGCGCGGCTGATCTTCCAGCGGAACGTCAGCCCGTAATCGACGGAGTCATCCGCCACTGCGACGAGCGTCACCAGGTCCGCACTCAGTTGGGCCACCTGCCGCGTGAGATCTACCACCACCGGAGTATGGACCACCGCATTGGCGCGGTAGGCGAACTGGATCGGCGTCTGGCGCAGATGTTGCAGTTCATTCGACAATTGCTCCGGCGGAGCGGTCTTCCAGCCCTCGGACGAGCGGACCGTGGCCGAGTAGATGTCGCTGAGCCACACCGCCAGCGACGAGTTCAGCTTCGCCACGCCGATCGGCTGCGGCGTCAGCAGATCGACTGAGTTGCTGTCGGGCAGCCGGGCGACGAGGCCGGTGAGCAGCAGTTCGACCCGCCCCAGTCGCGGCTGGTCGAACTCGACGGTCAGCGTACGCGAGCCCCCTTCGCCGGGAGAGTCGTACCAGTCATTGATGAAGTCGGACCCCTCGACATCCATCAGCAAATAGTTCGGCGGCAGCGTCACCGACACGCTGGGGCGCGGGGCCCCGGTGAGGTCAAACAGGAACCGGCTGGCCCACTCCTGCTTGCGCGTGCCGATCAGCACGCCATGCTCGGTCAGGCACTTCGTCTCGGGCTGCCGCCGCGAGAGCGAGAGCGTCAGGCTCGCGGGGCGGGTCGCATAGCGGTAGGCCGCCAGCGGGGCTTCTGCGGGTCGATGCGGGACAGCGACGGGCTGGTACTTGGCGACATCAATCTGCACAGCTCCCTTGACATCGACGGCCCGCACGGCGAACTCGCCGCCCGCGAACAGGCCGATCTGCCCGATCTCGCGCGTGGCGTCGATCGGGATCAGTTCGGGAATCGGCAGCGTCTGTGTTACATCCGTGACGGGGAGCGGCGTGAACAGGTCGATGAGAATCGAGGTCTGGTCCTCGACAGTGCGGCGGAGGAA
The DNA here is from genome assembly GCA_043734065.1 of Planctomycetota bacterium. Classification (GTDB taxonomy): domain Bacteria; phylum Planctomycetota; class Planctomycetia; order Planctomycetales; family Planctomycetaceae; genus TH-plancto1. The sequence goes on along the minus strand of JAYTFV010000330.1, from coordinate 7,341 downwards.
GACGCGCAGGCGGCGCGTCATGCCTTGGGCCTCATCGAGTTGCCAGCCGCCGACATCGGGGCCGGAGATCTCGCGAATGGCGAGCGCTGCCGGGGCCTCGAAGGCGACTTCGGTGATCGACCCCTGCCGCACGCGGTAGGCGAACTGGTGGTTCACTTGCAAGCCGGTGTCGTCGACGATGATCGCCTCGCCGGTGTCGACATGCAGGATCGTATTCCCCGCTCCGCGCACCGCGCGCGGCTGCCACGAGACGGTAATGTCCCCGCCGCGATCGACTGCGGTGTCGAGAACTGGACCGGCCTCGGTATCGCGGATGCGGTAGGCTCCGGTGGCTCCGTTCACCTTCAAATCGCGGTCGCCCATGATCTTCGGAAGCTGCACGGAGAGCTTGGCGGCTGCGGTGGGAAGAGTCTTGAGGGTGAACCGCCCGGCGGCCCCTTCGGTGATGGCGGGGAGGTCGAACTCGACATCCAGAACGTGCGTGCCCTTCTCGGCGACGACGACCTTGTACCCGCCGCCTTCGGCTTGCAGCACGGCCGGTTTCCCATCGATGACGGCGTGGGTGAGAGCGACCTCGCGGATCGGGAGAACCTGGGCGAATTGGGTTTCGAGGGTGGTGATCAGCACCATCCGGGACTTGACATGGATGACGGCCGTGTTGCCGGTCTGCTCGAATGTCGCGGCGTGCAGGGCCTCGACGACCCAGCCATCGACCGGAGCCTTGGCCTTGGGGGCCTCTTCGGGATGGGCCTTCTTCCACAGTTCCAGGAACAGCCGCTGGGGCAGGAACACCCGATCGGCGGTCGTGGGGTCATCTCCGGTATAGGGGAGCACGACATGCGGTTCCCACGGCGGTTCAACTGGCTTCGCCACTGCTTCTTCCGCAGGAGAGAGCGCGGGGCAGAGCAGGCAGGCCAGGAGTACCGCCACTGTCGTGAGCGGTGTGGATGAGGGCGGTGACACTTTCGGGCGGCAGCAGCAGCACTTGATCCGGCTGATGAGCCAACACACGACGCACTGAATCAACACACCCCAACCTCCGAAGAACAGCCCATCAATGATCGGCTGGCAGCGTGTGCGCAGCAGCGGAGCGATGGCGATCGAGCCCAGGATCAGCACCGCGACCATCGCGGCTCGCAACGACAACGGCAACTTGCGAGCGAACCACCCGGCGACGAAGACCACTGCCATCACGAAGCAGGTCCAGTCGCGCGACTTGTCGCGGCGGGTGAACTTCAGGTGCAGATCGGTCGAGGCACTGCCGTTGCCGAGGAACGTGAACTCGTGTTTCATCGAGTCTTCCGGAGCAGAGAGCGACAGGGCCAGCGAGAGGAGTCCCCCGAGCTGGACTTGTGCGGCTTCGGCGGCCTGCTGGCTTTGACCGGGCTTTCTGGGGGCGATCAGGCCACCGACGGAAACGGCGTCACTGTAATCAATCGATCCCGATCGAAGAGGAACATTTAAATCACCGTCATACTGCCCCGGGGCTGACATCCCCGCCACTGTTCGGGATGGCCAGTTCTCCCTGCCGACAATGTTGATCTTGGGGCTAGCGGGTTTCTGCCCAGGGGTTATGCCGTTGACTCCATGAGACGCCCCGAAATCATCACCCGGTTTCCCCTCGCCGGAGACGGGGCCGTTCACGGCAGGCTGCGGAGGTGTCAGCTTCTTCTGTTCGAAGGATTCGTCACCTTCACTCGGCTGGGCACCGTCCCGAGCTCGATCTTTCCGGTTGTCGCCGCGGAAACCGAAGCCCCTTCTCGCGACAGACTCCTTGTCGGACTGCGACATCTTTTCTCCGGCGGACGATTCGGCTCGCTCTTCGCTCATCTGGGGTTGTTCCCAGGGCGCAGGGGCGAACTCCGTGGCAGCGGGCGCGGGGGCGTTAGTTGGCGGAGCTTGGGGAGTTTTCGACGACGAGGGCAATGCCAGCCCCTCTGGCTTCGCGGTTTCTGGTCCTTGGTCGACCGCCATCGGAGCATCCGTAGACTGTTGGGCCCACTCGCCATTCATCGCTCCGCTGCCACCGCCGAAACCGCCTCCGCCGCCACCGCCGGGCAGGCCCATCGGGGCGGCCATCGGGGCGGGGGCCGTTGTCGCGGCGAGTTCACGTTCGTATTCGGCTTGCTTTTGTTCGTTTCTGGCTGTCGAGCGTCTTGCTGCTTCCCTGGCTTGTTGCGTCGCTGGCAACATCAACGCAACGAGAACTGCGCCCGCCGCCACGCCACACAGCGACCGCAACCACCCAAACCGCTCCACGGTCTTGCGAATCCCCCACACGACGAGGAACACGATCGACACCAGAAACAACGCACCGAAGATCTGCTTCGGACTCGGAGCGCGGAACAGCGAACTCCAGCGGCCCAGCTTCCCATCCTGATCGAGGTCCGCTGTCGGCTGGAACGCGCCGGGGCTTTCGATCAACAGCAGTTCATACGGGTGAAACAGTTGCCACGACTGCTGGAGGATGTTGAGCGGTTGCTCGGCACCCTGACCATCCAGGACGGTGAACACCGGCGGGGACTGGCGGAAGTCGGCGGTCAGCGGGCCAGCCAGATGGGAGCGGTAGAACAACGTCAGCGTGTGGTGCTGGTCGGCCTGGGCATTCTGCGGGACCGCGACGAGCAGTCCGTCACCCTGTCGGCGAATCTCCTGCGGCTGGCCATCCATCTGGACGGCCCAGAGTTCGACATCGGCGGGGAGCCGGACCTTGAGGTTCTGGATGCCAATCGCGGTGAACTCCAGATCGGCCTGGTGCTGGAGTTCGCCGTTGCGACCGAGGACGGTCTTGTAGTTCGCCGAGTGCCCGACGGCTGTCGGCACCTGTGCCCGGTCGAAGCGCTGCTCGCCGACCGCCAATGCCCAGCCCGGGCGCGTGTAGCGGTAGCCCGCGACGATGGCCTCTTTCGGACGATAGGCGGCGGGCGGGAAGTCGATCGGGTCGACCTTCAGCAGCGGCTGGCCGGAGACATCGATGGCCAGCGGAGACAGGAACTGCTCCTGCGACGCCTCAATCGCCACGAACCCCGTCTCGCGCTCGGCCCCGATCACGGTCATGACCGGGCAGTTGAACGGCCCCTTCGCGGGCCGGGGTTGGCGGATGTCGACCGACAACAGATACGTGTCGTTCCCATACCGGTCGAACCGCAGCGTCCAGCGGCGGATACCGTTCTTGGCCGGAGCGGCGGTCTGCTCGACGATCTTCGGCGGGAAGGGGATGCCCTGCAGCAGTGCTGCGTTCCTCGAGTCGAGGGCCACCGGAAAGAACGGATCAAGCTGGAACCGCAAATCGGTCCCGGACGCTTCCGGCAGGTCGATCATCAAGCGGCGCACGCCACCGCCCTCGATCCGCAGTTGGCTCTCGATGTGGGTGTTGAGCGTGTCGGGTTCGATGCGGAAGAAGGTCGACTCGTGGCTGGAGACGCGGGCGGGCTTGCGGGAGACGTTGAGCGTCCCGTGATAAGCAGTGTCCTGCAAGCTGAACCCGAGGCGGATTTCGCGGCCAAACGCGGCGATCTTCTGGCGCAGGATAGCCAACTCGGACGGACTGGGCGGGTCCAGTCCCGAGATCTCGACCGGGACCACATCCAGCGCCGTCTCGGCGGTGATGCCGTAGAGTCCCTCGATCACCCCGGCCTGCGGGAGTTGCACTCGCGGGAGGGCGATCTGCATCGGCTGGTCCTCGACCGGCCACTTCTCCGGTTCCAGACGGGCGTTCAACGTCAGCGAGACGGACCCATCCGCCGGGATCGGGGTCGGGAACGTGATGCGAATCTGGTTGATCCCGGCCTGTTGCGGGACGACCTGCCACGTGATCGGCTGATCGCCGAGGAACATGGTGCTGACCTGCCATTCGGCGGGGATGTTGATCTGCGCATCGAACAGCGGAGCGAGCCGCGTCTGGAGGTTGATGACCGACGTGAAGTCGAGGTTGGTCGTGTTTAGATCGAGCAGGTTCGTCACCGCCGCCCGCACTTCGCGGGTCTTCGGTTCGGTCACGAACGGCAGCTTGAAGCGCGGCTTCCAGATCTGGAAGTGGAGTAATGAATCGCCGTTCTCGGCAGTCACCGCCTGACTGACGATGGTGCGAACGCCATCGAGTTCTCCGACCCGCAGGCGGACGCCCGCCGGGTAGCGGACTTCGGCGATGCCGACCTGCGAGGTGATGTCGTTGAAGACGAGGGTCGGCACCTCCCAGGCCATGTCGTTGGCGGCTTTGAGGACGCCCCGGAAGGTGATCTCGCGGCTGCCTTCAAATGGTTGGCGATAGGCCAGCGTGATCGTGGTGCGGGCGGGGTCATCGGGCGTGTCGGCGAGTTGCCACGAGTCGAGGCCGGTCGACTCGACGCTGGTGATCTCCAGCGACATCGGCACGGTGCAGACGATGCGATCGACGGGACGACCGACGACCTGCAGCGCCGCTTTGGCCGCCCAACTGACCTCACCGGGAGCGACCGTGACCGCGATCGCGGTGTTGGCCAGAATCAGCAAATCCTTGCGGGTGCTGGCCTGGCGATTGGTAATTTGCAGGTTGACGCTCTTGTGGCCGCCCAGAGCGATGTGGTACTCGGCGGGCTGGTCGGCCGGGGCGCTGCGGGGAAATTCGTTGTGGCTCTCTTGCAGGAACTTCCCGGCGGGGAGCGAGACCACCAGTTCGCCGCTGCCCGCAGGCATGATCCCGAACGCGGTGGCCAGATCACTGCCGACGGCTGTGAGGTGGGCCGACAGTTCGAGGGTCAGCGTGCCCGGTCCCGGCTGGTCGGTGAAGACCCGCAGGATGTTGGGGTTCTCGCCATGCCACCCGGCCAGCGCGGGCTGGCCGTTGATCTGGCACTTCTCGACGGAGAGGCCATCGCAGGGAATATGGAACTCGGCCCAGCTCTTCTCGAAGTTCGTGAACTGGATCGTGGCCGTGATGACGAGTTGGTCGCCATCGATCTTGGCGACGTAGATGGCCGAGGAGACGACCAGCCCGGTCGGCTGGACTCCGGCGGGCTTGTTCTTGATTGCATCGGCGACGAGAGCGTCGAACTCGGCCTTCTTGAGCAGGACGCCCTGCCGGTCGCGAGCCATGACCGCGTCGAACTCGTCGAGCGGGACGAAGATGTGCCGCAGCGGTTTGTCGAGCGGGTCGATCGGTTCCTGGGCGTGCGCGGCTCCCGTCAGCACCATCAGGAGTAACGCGAGAACATCCGAAATCAGGCGAGCCGGGCGGCGTAAGCCCCCGGACCGTTCCGTGCGGAGACCGCAGAGTCCGGGTGCTGACGCACTCCGGATCGCCGGGTTCACCACTGACTGAGAACTGACCACTGATGACTGATAACTCTTCATAATGCACCTCCCCTCCTTTCGATTCAGACCTGTGACGACTGGTCGTTGCCAGATGTCTCAGGCGGGGGAGGTGGCGGGGAATCACTGGAGGCCGTCTCCACCACGGGAGCCATCGGCGGAGTCGTCGGAACAGTCGCCGTCAACGGGGCAGCGCACATCATGGTGGCGGCGAAAGCTCGGCGGGCGAAGACCGACTTCACGATCCACAGACCCACCAGGAACAGCAGCCCATAGCGGGCGGCCTGCAACACATGGAACAGCGTCTGCGAGTCCTTCAGGCCGTACAGCACCGCCACGAACAGCGCGAACAACAGCACGCTCAGCTTGTTCTCCATCGAAGTCTTCATCAGCAGCACGGCGATCACCGCCGCGGACAAGCTGAACAGGAACGCCATCCCGATCCGATTCCACCACGTCACGGTGATCTGCTTCTCTCCGCCGAGATTGGAGTAGACGTAGGCCACGCGGCCCTGGGTCGGGAGGCGTTCGGAGACATCGCCGCCGCCGAACCATTGACGTTCGCGATTGGAGATGCCGTCGGTCTCATTGGCCCGGCGGCTGCCTGCGAAGAATGACTGGCAGGGGCTGACACGCTGGACGGCGTAGAAGCCAAGTGGGTCGCCGACGAGCGAGAACTTCTCGGGGACATAGATGACGGTTTTGAGTTGCTGCACGGGGACAGCCCCCTTTTGGCCGAGGACCGGCAGTGGCAGTTCGAGGCTGCCGCGACCGTAGCTGCTGTCGCCCAGGGCTGGGTTGACCTTCCATTGGAAGTGCAGAGTGATGAGGAATTCCTGGTCGCTGCCCGAGTCGCGGGCGACGTTGATCCAGTGGGTGTCCCAGTTTTTTTTGCCGTTCTGATTGACGAGTTTCTGGTCATCGGAGATGACGGCCTTTTCCAGGTTGACATCCCTCCCGGCGACCGTGACATTCAGGAGAACCATGCCCAACGGCAAGAGGGCCAGCAAGCGTTGCCGCTCGCTCGTCTTGAGCCGCATCCGCACGAGGTAGGTCGCTTCGCTGTTTTCCCCGGTAACGATCTCGACGAGTTCCTTCGACACGACGGTGGCCACGACCTCTTCGATCTCGTACTTCGTCTGCGTGATCGCCAGTTGAATCGCCTTGTCTTCCGGTTGGGCGAAGTAGCGGAACGCCTGCGTGCCGGTTTGCGGCAGCAGTGACAACTCGCGCACGTCCATCGGCTCGACATCGCCGCCGGTGGCCTTGGCACTCACGGCCAGCGAGTCGTCCTTGGTGATGACCAGTTCGCCGCTGACATTGGACAAGGGAGTCTTGACCTCGCCCTTCTCGTAGCCCAGAGGACGCAGCACTTGCACGGCGATCTTGCGTTCGGCGGAGCCCGCGACCTGCTCCGGCTTCATGTCATATGAGATCGTGAACCGCTGGGTGCCGAGGACTTCACGCTGCATGACCACGGTCCGTTCCACCCAGCCGTCCTTGGCGGGGGCTTCGGACTTCTGCTTGATGCCCGGCGAGTTACCATTGGTGGCGACGCTTTCGATCTGCACCTTGCCGTTCACCGACTCGGGGACGAGGAACCGGAAGGTGTCGATCCCGGCGTACTGGACTTGGTAGTCGAGCTGGGTCTTGATCTCGCTGAGTTCCGGTTGCAGGTGGACGGTCGTCGCCACCGTGGCGTAAATGCGGGTCTGCTTGCGTTTGGTCGTGACGGGGATCGTGACCGGTCGGCGGGTATAGCTCCACGACGAGGTGGCCAGCGCATCGCCGATTGCGGAGCCGGGCACGACCGGCAGCGGCTGGGCGGAGGCGAGGCCCTTGTCGTTGGTGATGACCTCGATTGACTCTTTGGCAAAGACGTGGATGTTGCCGATGTCCCGCTCGGCACCGACCGGCTCCAGAACCGGCAGAGCCAGCTCGGTCAGTTCCATCCCGGCGGTGTAGTCGCGGTGGCCACTGACGTTGAGGGCCAAGGCTCCCATCGTCTTGTCGTTGAGGTTCACTGTCAGCAGTTTCGTGGCGGCATCGACG
>JAYTFV010000329.1:0-6776 GCA_043734065.1 Planctomycetota bacterium | reverse complement strand
GCGTCGTGAGTCACGACGCGGAGCATCGTGCCACAATAGAGTCTCCTCAGCTCGCTTGTCTGTCAACAACTCCCCACGATTCATGGCCCTGGCTTCGCCCTCCCCGGCGGAGGGCGAACCCCCAATGGAGCGTTGACGGGGCACTGGCGATTCGCCACTGAATCGCCTTACGGGGTATGCGCGTGATCATGCCCCGCGTGGTCCGCTGCTGGAATCGCCCCCGAATAAGGCGTGTCGCCGATGGTAATGCTGAGCTTGGCAGCCGTTGCCGCATCGTCGAAGAGTTCGATCAACATCTTATCGGTGAGCGAGAACCGCGAGGTGTGGCCCGCAGGGTTGCCGTCTTCGGGTTGGGCGGGGAGTTTGAACTGCTTGGGGGTGTCGCCGTGCTTGAGGTTGATCACCACTTCCGTGGCCGTCGTCGTGGCCGCCTTCTTCGCGGAACTATCCAGAAGGTAGACCGTGACTGTGCCGGTGGCGTCGTCGTGGACGACCTCGGCGTGGTACTCCTCGTTTCCGAGTTCGACGATGGACCCGTGATGCGGGCCTTCCTCCGCGTGCCCATGGGCGTGCCCGTGGTCATCGTGGGCAGTTGTCGCCGCAGCAGGTGCGGCGGGAGGAGCAGCGGGCTGGCAGCCTGCTGCGAGGAGGGCGAGGGCGGCGAGGAGGGCGAGAGGAGTGCGGGGCATGTGAGGTGTCCTGATGAGAGGGGGAGAGGGGGAGAGGGTTGCGTCTGGAGTTCGGCTGCTGGCTCCCGACTCCAGACACCCGACTCCCGACTCGATCAGTGTTCTTCCAGCACGACGGCCCCCTCCGAATTCCGCACGACGCGCTCGGCGGCCTTCAGGCCCATCAGCCAGAACAGGGCGGGGTGGACGAAGAAGTCGAGCAGGGTGGAACTGATCACGCCGCCGAGGATGACGGTGGCGACCGGGTAGAGGATCTCCTTGCCAGGTTGATGGGCGGCGAGGACAAGAGGCACCAGGCCGATGCCCGCCGTCAGTGCGGTCATCAACACCGGCGCCAGGCGTTCCAATCCGGCCCGCACGATCATCTCTTTGGTCCAGCCTTCCCCCTCGTACTTCACGAGATGCAGATAGTGATTCAGCAGCAGTATCCCATTGCGGGAGGCAATCCCGGCCAGCGAGATGAACCCCACCATCGCGGCCACCGAGAGCGTCTGGTGCGTCAACACCAGCGCGGCCACGGACCCGATGAACGCCATCGGCAACGCGGCCATGACTTGCAGCGACAGGTTCACCGAGCGGAACATCGTGTACAGCACCAGGAACACCCCGACCAGCGCCAACAGGAACAGTGCTCCGAGTAGTTGCGACGCCTTCTGCTGAGCTTCGAACTGCCCGGCGAAGTCGATGTAGTACCCCGTCGGCAGTCCCGCTTGCAGGGGTTTCAAACGCTGCTGAATGTCCTGGACGACATCGACCACGCCCCGGTCCGAGACGTTGCACTGCACGACGATCCGGCGGCGCACGTTCTCGCGCTTGATCGAATTCGGCCCGTCGGCTTCATAGATCCTGGCCAAGGTTTGCAGAGGCACCCGGCCGCCCCCAGGCAGCTCGATGGCCAGCCTGCGCAGGGCCTCAATGTTCTCTCGCACATGCTCCTCCAGCCGCAAGACCAGATCGATCTTCCGCTGGCCCTCCAGGATCTCCGAGACCGTGACCCCGCGCATCGCGATCTCAATGAACTCATTGACATCGGCTGCGCTCAGGCCGTACAGCAGCAACTGATCTCGGTCGAGTTCGATCCGCAGCTGGGGGACGTTCGATTGCTGTTCGACGATCAAGTCCTTGACCCCGGCGATCTCTTTGATTTCGGCTTTGACCTGGTCCGCCGTGGTCCGCAGGATGTTGAGGTCGTCGCCGTAGATCTTGATGCCGATCTGGGCCTTGACCCCCGAAAGCATTTCGGAGATCAGGTGCGAGATCGGTTGTTCGACGGCTGCGACGACTCCGGGGACTTCGGCCAGCATGACCCGCAGCGCGGCCAGTTGCTGTTCGCGGGTGCGGGGAGAGTGGGGGTCGAGTTCGATGATGTACTCGCTGACATTCACGGGGTCGGCGTGTTCATCGAGTTCGGCCCGCCCGGTTTGCCGCACGAAGGTCATGACATCCGGGATCTCGGTCAGTCGGCGTTCGACGGTCTTGTTGATCTCGATGGTTTGGGCGAGCGAGGTGCCGGACGGGAGCAGGACGTTGAGCTGGATCGCCCCTTCGTTGAACGGCGGCAGGAAGTCGCGCTCCAGCCGCGAAACGCACAGCCCCGCAAACGCCACAGCCAGCACGACGGCCACGAGGTTGAAACGCGGGAAGGCCAGGCTGAAACGAATCACATGGCCCGCGATCCACTTGAGCAGCCTCAACAGCGGGCCGTCCTGGGCATGGGCGGTGCGCTTCTCCGACCCCAGAAACCAGTACGACAGCACCGGCGTGACCGTCAGCGAGACGACGAGCGAGGCGAAGATCGAGACGACATACGCGATGCCCAGTGGCGTGAATAGGCGGCCTTCCATCCCCTCCAGGGCAAACAGCGGCAGGAACACCAAACACACGATCATCGTGCTGAACACGATCGAGTTGCGGACCTCGGTGCTGGCCCGAAACACGACCAGCAACGGATGCAAAGGCTGGGGAAGGCGGGCGTTCTCCTGCAGTCGGCGATGGATGTTCTCGACATCGACGATCGCATCGTCGACCAGTTCGCCGATGGCCACCGCCAGTCCACCCAGAGTCATCGTGTTGATCGACATGCCGGTCAGCTTGAACACGATGGCTGTGATAACCAGCGACAGCGGGATCGCGGTCAGCGTGATAAACGTCGTGCGGAAGTTCATCAGGAACAGGAACAGAATCACGACGATCAGGATGCCCCCATCCCGCAGCGCCTCGATCACGTTGTGGATCGCGCGATCGATGAACGAACTCTGCGAGTACAGCGGGACGATGCGGATGTCGGGCGGGAGCGTGGTGCGCATGTCGGCCACAGCTTCCAGGATTCGCTTGGTGATGAGCTCGGTATCGGCACCGGGCTGTTTGGCGATGGTCAGAGCCACTGAGGGTCCGCCGGTGAACGTGCCATCGGGATGGCGGATGTAGGAGCCGCTGTCGCCGCGTCTTTCTTGGGGTGCCTGGGTGATGCGGGCCACTTGCGCCAGAGCGATCGGTCGGCCTTCGCGAGTGCCGACCACGACCCGTTGCAGATCGCTGATCGACTGGATGCGGCCCAGACCGCGGACCAGAAGTTCGTTCGGCCCCTGCTCATCCAGGTAGCCGCCAGTCGCATTCTGGTTGCTGCGTTCGAGGGCCTGGCGAATCTCTCCGAGAGTCACGCCATAGCGGGTCAGCGACTCCGGTTCGATTAGCACGTGATACTGCTTGCGTCCGCCCCCTTTGGTAAACACCTGGGCCACGCCCGGGATCGTCAGCAGCCGCTGCCGAACAACCCAGTCGGCCTGCGTCCGCAACTCGATCGGGTCGGTCTTCCCACCCTCGCTCCACATCCCCAGAATCAGAATCTGCCCCATGATGGTGGAGACCGGAGCCAACTGCGGGCGAACTCCCGGAGGCATGCGGTCGGCCACCACGGCCAGTCGTTCGGCCACGATCTGGCGATCGACATAGATGTCGGTCCCGAAGTTGAACTCGACATAGACTGCCGACAATCCGATCCCCGAGACGCTGCGGACGGTTTGGACCCCATTGGCTCCATTGAGGGCGGTTTCCAGCGGGAAGGTGATCTGGGTTTCCACCTCTTCGGGAGCCAGACCGGGAGCTTCGGTCATCACCGTGACGCGCGGCCGGTCGAGGGCCGGGAACACATCAATCGGCATGTGGATCGCGACCCAGGTGCCCCAGCCCGTGAGAAACAACGCCACCGCCAGCGTGAGCAGGCGTTGATGCAGAGCGAAGCGGATGATGGCGTTGAGCATGGAGAGTCGGGGGTCGGGGGGTCGGGAGTCAGAGGGGAGGCGGAGAGTCGGGAGCCGGGAGTCTGGAGTCGGGAGCCAGAGGGGAGATAGAGGGGAGACAGAGAGGCGGGAGTCTGGAGTCGGAGGGAAGGCAGGATCGTCGGGAGTCGTAGCCGGATCGCGAAGTGGCTGCTGGCTCCCGACCCCCGACTCTCAATGCTCATGCCCCTCGTGGGCGTCGGCTCCTCCGCCAGACTTGTTCTTGATGGCCATCTGTATCTGGTGCGCGCTGCGGAGCGCCACCACGTCGCCGGGATACAAGGAGCCATCGTTCGCGATGACCACCGACAACTGGTCGCGGTGCAGCACATGCACTCCGACTCGATTGAATTTCCCTTTCCCCGTCCGCTGGAACACGAACGAATCCACCCCATCCTGGGCCACGGCATCCAGCGGCAGCACGATCTGATTCGGCCACTCCGCCACCGGAACTTGCAGTTGCAGCCTTTGGCCCGGCTTGTACCTCCACGCGATGTAGCGCTGCTCCGCTGCGTTCTTCGTGTCCCGTAGAATCTCGTTCCGCAGGTCGACATAGAACCTCAGCGTGCGGGCGTGCGGGTCGACTTCGCTGGCCACATAGGCCAGCGGCAAATTCTCGATCCGCTGGCCGCCGGGAAACAGGGCTGCCATCTTCCACGAATTGTTCGCCGCTTTGTTGATGGCCTCGATGTCCTGCTCGAAGGCCGAACCTTCCACATACAGCTGGCTATAGTCGGCCAGCACGCACAACTGGCCACCTTGTGCGACCGACTGGCCGCGTTTGACCTGAACCGATTCGACGGTCAGGGGCAGAGGGGACTGCGGTTCTGGCGGGGCCTGTTTCTCCGGTTCAGGTTGCGGCGGCTCTGCGGCCCGCGTTTGTGAAACCAGGATGTTCGATCGGAATCCTCGTTGGACGGTGAGGCGGAGTTCCGGGGAGGAGGATTGCGCGGGAGCCGGGGCGGTGATCGTCAACTCGCTCAGCAGGCGTTTGTCTTTGGAGATCTGTTCGACTTGTCGCACCGACAGACCGTGCAACCGCAGGGCCTCCCGCTGGGCCTGGAGCAGGGCTTCCAGCTTCTCCTTGGCGTAGCGATGTTCGAGCAGCGATTTCCCGGACACCGCTCCACTGTCGACCACAGCTTGGAGGCGGGCGATCTCGCGGGCCTCGACATCCAGTTCCCCCAGGGCCTGCACGAACTCCGTCTGTGTTTTCACCAGATCCTCATGCGTCAGTCGCATGCGGAACAGCAACTGGCCCGGCTCGACGGAGGAGCCTTCGATGGCGGCGATCTCGGTCACGACACCGGTCATCGGGGTCGACACCTGTTGCAGGGTTTGGCCGGGTCGCTCGACGATCAGAGCCGGGACGCTGATCGTCTGGCGATAGGTCGACAACACGATCGGTTGCAGAGTCTCGGAGGTAAGGCTCAGATTCTTCATGGCCTCGGGAGACAACTCGATAAAGGCCGGGGCCGGGCCCGCCGGATGGGCGGCGTGAGCGGCATGCTCTTCGTCCGGACCACTCGCGGAGTGCGAGGTCAATTGGCCCACCAGGGCGTTGACTCTCGGCCACCAGCGATCCCGCAGGACGCCCGCCATCACGAGAAACAGGACGACCGCTGTCCACTGCGCCAGCGGGGAGGTCAGACAGGAACGGAGTTTGTGCAGCATGATGCCCTCAGCGATTTCAAGGAAAGACGGATGACACAGTTCGCATCACCCGCATGTTGGGTTCCAGTCCCGCCAGATTCACCGGGAGACTGAGGCCCAGGTTGAGGTTTCCGTTCAAGGGTCGATGTCGATGAGTGACCTCTGTGTCGGGAGGTCCGCTCAGGCTAAGACTTGGGGTTGTGGGATGCGCCCCGGGAGGGATGCGCACCCGGGAGGGCGAAGCTCCTGCTGAGCCGCGAGCCAGAGGACGCGTCCACTCGCCGGAGCGGCTCGGCGGGAGCCTCGCCCTCCCGAGGGAGGCGAACCCTCAGATCGAGCGTTGACGGGGCACTAGGCACTGTTCGAGAAACAAGAGTCGTCTTTCGCTCCGCGAAAGACCGGCCTTTCGCGGAGCGAAAGGCGACAATCAGACAGTTATTCCTCGAACAATCCTCAAGCCTGAACTCCAACAGTCCAAGGTGTTCCGCACCGCAGTGCAGTCACAAAATCTCTGCTCCACCGAGAGATGCGTCGATCTCAAATCGGAGTGAGCAGCAAGAGCGATTCTCAAATGCGCCACACTTGGAGCAGGGCGCAGCGCTGCCTCGCCGCGATCGGTTCGGTTCGGCGACCGCGGATTTCCCCCTCCGTCACATTCGACGGGACAGTACCGCGGACAGCTGATAGAGATTCAATTCCCTGGAAGGATTCCAATGCGGGCGGAACACTCAACACCGCCGTACTGAGGTACACACAGCGATCTCGTCGACAGTGGCAATGAGGGTCCGGATGCTGGCCCGTCGGCTCTTCAGCGACGAGTAATTCGCCTTGCACAGGACTGTGACGCTCGGACAGCCACTCGTGCCGGGAGTCCCATGTCGCCCCCTGAGCCACGATCTGCGCGTCATGTTCCGCGCCGAGCGCCTGGTGTTCGTGGCACGTACACTCATGGGCATGCAGCCAGCAACTCCCGCAGATGCTGTGAATCAGCATCACGATGAGCATCGCACTGTGCGCGAATCTGGACACGAACCACCCTCGGGGACAATCGAACTCGGGTATTGTCGGAGAAGTGACCCATCGATTCAAGAGGAGCTTTCAGATTGTCACGGCAACGCACTTTGTGAAGTTGGGCAACTCTTCTCTGACTGAAAAC
>JAYTFV010000328.1:0-3414 GCA_043734065.1 Planctomycetota bacterium | reverse complement strand
GGACCAGGAAGTACGGGTCATAGCCAAACCCGTTCGCTCCGCGCGCGGCGTCGATGATTCGCCCGCGACAGGTCGACTCGAAACTAAGCCGCACCTGTCCCGTCGGGTCGGCAACGGCGACATGACAGACATACTCCGCCCCGCGTTTCTCCGGCGGGACGGACGCCAGTTCGGCGATCAGCTTGGCGTTGTTCCGCTCATCGGTCGCCCCCGGATCGCTGTAGCGAGCCGAGTAAACACCGGGGGCACCATGTAAGGCGTCGACCCGCAGGCCGCTGTCCTCGCCGATCGTCCAGCGTTTCAGGATCGTCGCGATCTGCGTCGCCTTGAGGGCGGCGTTCTCGGCAAACGTCGTTCCGGTCTCCTCGACCTCGGGGGCCTCGGGGAATGCCGCGACCGATTGCAGAGGGATCCCGACCGGAGACAAAAGATCGCGAATCTCGCGGCTCTTCTTCGCGTTCCGGCTCGCCAGGACCACTGAAGGAAACGTCGCCATCGTCATTGCGCCGACTCGGCTTCGGACTCAGCTTCCGGCTCTGTCCCGTCGCCATCGCTCTCGGCCTCGATCACGTTCCAGTCATCGAAGTCGACCTCGCCGCCGACATCCATGAAGGCATAACAGCTCGGACAGTTGACGACCGTCCCCTTCTCGACCGGAGCGAACCGCGTGACTGTGCCGCATTTGTCGCAGCGGGCGTCGAGCCATTCGGAGTTGAGGTCCACTGCCACGTGATGAGCCAGATCCCGCTGCTGCACGCGGGCTTCATACGCGCGAGTCACCACAGTCGCCCGTTCCAGGTCGCGGGACGAGACCCACACCTTCGCCGCATGCACCGGCGGATTGAGCCCATCCAGCAGGTTCATGTCCTCAATCACCTGCGCCGGGATCTCGGCCCCCTGAAGCAACTCGACAATCTCATACGCCTCCAGATCGCTGGCCGCCGTGTAGATTGCCACCGGGTCGTGCAGTTCCATGATCTCTCTCCTCTTGGGGTGTCGCTACAGGTCTACCATAGCCACTCCCCACGTTCAAGGATAATCCGTGGGAGTTCAGCCTTCAGGCTGCTCTTCCCCGTTGGAGTCCAGCCTTTAGGCTGCTCTTCGCGTGCCCAGAGCAGCCTAAAGGCAGGACTCCAACTTCTCGCACACGTGGCAGACCACTCTGGGCTCGATTCGCTGACGAAGGTTCATCCGTTGGAGTCTCTCGATGCGGGCCTCCGCGCAGACCCCACACGTCGCAAATCGCCGGGCGTCCCACAGGTCGACGAAGACTCGTCCCTGGCCGAAATCGAGTGCAATCTCCAGCACCCGTTCGAGCGAACTCAGTTGGGGCGGGGCATAGTGCCCCTCGCGACCGAGTTGTTCCAGGATGCCGTTCCCGTCGCGCGTCGGGATGACACAGCAGACGCGGGCTCCCTGAGCGAAAGCGTGCTCGATCGACCGCCAGGCCCACTCGACGCCCTGCTCTTCGCTCAGGTACGGAGGCCGCAGCAGGATGAACGCCCGGACCTCGATCCCCTGCTCGCGGAGGAACCCCGCAGCCCGGTCGAAGTCGTCGAGGGTCATGCTCTTGTTGAGCCGGGGGAGTACCTCGGGATGGATAGTCTCCAGGCCGAGGGCGACCTCGAACTCGCCGGGGATTCGCTGCCGAAACTCGACGGCCCGCGCGTCGGTCAAACGTGGGTGGTTCTCGATAATGACGGTCTGGAACCCCCGCACGAGTTCGGCGATTCGGGGATGGTCCTCGACCGGGATCGCTCGCGGATCGAAAAAGTTCCCACTGTTGTAGAGCTTGATGTGTGGAGTTGGCGGCAACTGAGAGAGGGCGAACTCAATCTGCTTCGGAATCAGGCCGAGCGGCAGCGTCTCATCAGTGGTGTTCTTCCACAGGTCGCAATAGAGACAGTGAAATGGGCACTCGCGATTGGTCAGGAACAGCGTCGCCACCGGCTCGACCAAGCCCCTGGCCGACCGCTCGTCCTCGACCAGAAAAGCGTACGGCCGCGATGGGTCGACCGAGTTCTTCAGCCCGCGAGCGGCAACGATCTCGCGGGTGGAGTGAGCGTGGCCCGGCCAGACGGACAGATCGGCGTTCGGCAGTGGACCAGGCGCTGGCACAGATTCGATGACCTCGTGTCTGGAGGATGCGTGGATCAAGGCTGCGCGGGAGGGCGAGGCTCCTGCCCAGCCGCTCCAGCGAGTGGACGTGTCCCCTAGTTCGCGGCTCAGCAGGAGCTTCGCCCTCCCATCGGGCGCTTCCCACACCCGCGTCTGTCACTGCGAACACGAACATACATCGCAACCACAGACATAACAATCAGATATGCCGCGATGCCGCATGAAGCCCTCAGTAACCCTGAACATCCGATTGTACCTATTGTACCGAAAATACCGATTATTCCGATTTTACCACTTCCCCTTGCTTTGTACGCGAATAAGATACTCGCAGGCAGATCCCGTCTGTTTTCCCCTCTGAAGGAGTCCGAGCATGCGACCTCTTTGTGTCTGGTTGTCCACAGCTGTGTGTGGATTAGCTGTCATTGTCAGTTCAGGAACTGGCCCTCCGTTGCGGGCCGAAGAGCCACGTGCAGGTGTTCGTGAGGATCGCGAAGATGTGGACCGCGATCGCCGCGCTGTTGAACTTCCGGATCGCGAGCGTCAGGCAGGCGAAGCACGAGATCGAGATCACCGCGACGGCGACGATCGCAGACACGACGATCAAAACCACAAGGGCCGGAATCAGGGCGACCGGCCCCGCCCCCACGACACCAGTCATCATCCGCATGGCCTGTCCGATGTTCGCGATTCGGTCAACAATGAACTGGTCGATGTCGCGCGGGCTCTCCGCCACATCGACCAGAGCTACGGCTTCCGAGGCATCCAGGGGTGTGGTGCCTGGACAGCTGGCTCGGCGTTCAGGGATTGTGGCTCGTGCGGCTACGGCAACCGTCCCGCTCCCCCGATGGTGTATGACCGTGGTCTTTACGAAGGCCAATACGATGGAGGTCATTATTGTGGCAGTCATGGCTACGGTCACTGCGGCTGTGCCCTTCCCCCGCCCCCGCTGATCCTGGGGGGGTGTCGCAACGCAGGCCGCGATGACGACAACTGTTCCCTCCTCACGCGTCGTATCTGCACCGGCTGCGGACATGTCTATCCGAGGAACGAGCAGCCGCGTTGCAACTGCCACGGCGGAGAGGCGCATCATGGCGGAGAGGCGCATCACGAGGCCCACCCAGGCCCGGAGCATCGGCCCCACGACGGTCCAGACCACGAGCCGACCCCCGTCGACCGCGATCCCGCTCCGCCGACTCGTCGATAGGCGATTGATCAGGTGGACAGCAAGCAACCCACGAGCCTCCGGCACCGAGCCGGAGGCTCGTTTCATGGGTGAGCTTGTCAGGTCGCCGCACT
>JAYTFV010000327.1:0-5026 GCA_043734065.1 Planctomycetota bacterium | reverse complement strand
ACGGCACGTTTCGCGATGCGACTGCCGAAGCAGGCTTGAGGGAAGACGGCAAGGGAATCGGAGTGGTCCTCGCCGACCTCGACCTGGATGCGGATCTCGATGTGTATGTGGCCAACGACACGGTCCCCAATTTTCTGTATCGCAACGACGGTCACGGTCACATGGAAGACGTGTCGCTGCTCAGCGGCACGGCGGTCAGCGATCGGGGGACGCCCGACGGCAGCATGGGAACCGATGTGGGCGACTTCAATCTCGACGGCCTGCCCGACATCTGGGTGGCCAACTACGAGCGAGAAAACTTCGCCCTGTATCGCAATCTCGGCAACTGCATGTTTCGGCACGTGAGCCAGTCCGTCGGGATCGCGGCCATCGGATCGATTCATGTCGGGTGGGGAACGCGATTCCTCGATGCCGACCTCGATGGAGACGAAGACCTCGTCGTCTCGAACGGTCACGTCATTCGCTTTCCGACGCACTCGCCCAAACTGCAACGTCCGCTGATGCTGGAGAACCTCGAAGGCAAGCGGTTCGTCAACGTGACCGATCACGCGGGCGATTACATGACATCGCCGCATGCCGGTCGCGGTTTGGCGACGGGCGACCTGGATGGAGACGGCGATGAGGATCTGGTGGTATCGAATCTGAACGAACCGGTCGCGGTGGTGTCGAACGAATCGACTCCACAAGGAAACTGGCTCGCCGTACGAATCATCGGGAGAGGTTCCTGCCGCAGTGCAATTGGAGCGGTGGCCGTCGCCAAGATCGCAGGTCGATCGTTGACTCGCCAAATTCGAGGGGGTTCGAGCTACGCCTCGACGAGTGACACGAAGTTGCACTTCGGCTGCGGGGCCGCCACCAAAGTCGATGAGCTGACGGTGAAATGGCTGTCCGGCCGACAAATCAAACTTCAAGACATCGCGTGCAATCGCGTCATCACGGTGATTGAACCCGATCAGGAGTCCCCGTAGCTCTGCCGTCTCGCGATTCTTTCCAACCGGACGACTTACGGCGTGGCCTTCGCGGAACGTCCTCGCCATTCGACGAGGCGTCGCCGAATTTCAGGCAGCAGGCTCGGATTGCGGATCACGGCGACCTTCAACATCTTGTTCGCGATGCCTTCGGCATCCTTGAACCGCCCCACTTCGGCATAGGTTTCGGCGAGTGCGAGCAGAACATCGAGATTTTCATCGCGAGAGAGATCTGCGGCTCGAACCGCGAAAGGCAGCGCTTCGGCCGACTGACCTTGAACACGCAGCGCGCGGTTCAGACCGAGGTTGCCCTCAACGTGGTTGGGGTCGATGGCCAGCAACTTCCGAAAACGAGCGATGACTTCGGGCCAGCGTTCGAGTTTCATCAGGGCCAATCCCGTGTGATAGTTGATCTTCGCGTCGTAGGGCTCGATCGCCTCCGCTCGCCGATAGGCCTCCATCGCCTCTTCGGACCGGCCCTGCAAGTAGGCCTGCCAGCCGAGCATCGACTCACCGTAGGGGTCGTCCGGGTCGTATTGGGCCACCAATTGCCAATGCTCGGCGGCCAGTTCGTTCAGCCCCTTGAGTGCGTACAACGTTCCCAGGCTGCCGTGCGCTTTGGCATGAGTGGGCTTGACCGCCAAGATCCGTTTCACAACATCGAGTGCCTCATCAAAGCGACCTTCTTGAATCTGGTGCAGAGCCTTCGTCATGTCGGCATCCAGCGCCGTTTGAATCGCCACCACTTCGTTGAGCTTCTCTTGTGTGGCTGAAGTCGATGTCAGTCGCAGGGATTGCCGGTAGGCTTCGATTGCCGCCAGAAAGCGATACTCGCGACGACACTGCTCCGCCAGGTTGAGCCAGTGTTCGGTCAGCGAGCTCGAAAGAGTTGTCGCCAACTCCAGACTGTGTGCATCTGACTGAGTCTGATACCACGCCAGCAGCACCTCATCCCGCGCGAGGGGATGGACCGCGATCCGATGCTCCCATTTTGCGACGGGGGCGTAGTACGGGATTGTTGCCGTGTCGAAACTGACCTGAATCTTGTTTCCCTTGGGCATGTGGCAGCCAACACAGTTGTCTTGTACGGCGGCAGGCAATCGTTCGCGTTCTCGACAATCGGCAACCTGATGACACTCCAAGCACGCGCTGCGTCCCGTTCCTCGATTGTGAATGGCTGTCGCTTTGTGGGGGTTGTGACAGGTGATGCAAGTCAACGTCTCGCTCTTCTGAAAGCACTTGCTTTCACGCAGATATGTCACTTGGTTGGCCACATGGTCATCTTCTGGATTCTTAGTCGCCAGCGTCTTGAAATGAGCCTCCAGTGGTTGCCCCGGTCGATAGTTGAATGCCGGGCCACGGTGCTTTAATGCATTGCTGTGACATTGCGCGCACAAGTCCATCTGAAGTTCGCGAGAGAGGCGTTTCGGGTGGACCACGGCTTTACCGGAGCGAGCCTCGGGGTGCGTTTGATGAAAGGCCACATGATCGCGCCCGGGTCCGTGGCACACTTCGCAGGTAACTCCCAAGATCATCGTTTCTCGTTTGTACTGATTGAGGGTACCAGGCTTGTGATCCATCCAAGTGTTGTGGCACTCCATGCATCGAGGTGTCGTAGCACGAGAAAAGTCTCCGCTGCCATCACGATCAAAGCTGGCCGTTCCCCATTCACCCAGCGGATGCAGCCACGACATGGGCAACTCAGAAAGACGATCGTCGTGCCAGGTGAAATAGACCTCATCCGACTCGGCTCCGGCTCCATAAACCAGACCGATCGGTGATGAGATCCGCTCTTCGCCCGCCGGGGTATTGCGGATGGCCATCTGCAGGAATTCTCCGTTTACCTGTGTCATCTCGAATCGTACCAACCCACCGCGAGGATGGACTCCACCTCTTCCCTGCGCGAACCCCTCTGGCATGGCATGGACGTCGGGCAGCACGCACGCCTGGAAGTGTCGAGTTGCACGAAATTCGGTGACACGATCGGCATGGCAGGCTGCGCACGCGTCTGGCCCCAGATAACCGTGGGGATTGACCTCTGATCGAATGGGATTGGAGGTCGAAGTGACCACAGCTAACTGTTCCTCGCGTGGGCAACACCGGTAAATGACCACACTACAAATTGCAACGGTGAGTCCCGCCAAACCTCTCAGCACCCTCCGACGCATGGGCGACGACTGGAAGGATGACACTTTGACTTGCTTCGCTGGAACATTTCCGTCCGTCATCGTGCCATACTCAATCAGGTAGATAATGCCGCTGCTAACCTTGCCAACCTAACCAACCTAGCTGAACTAATGCGGACCGACCAATGTTCGTGAGTCGAACCTATGGGCACGGACTGGGGGGGAGGTCGATGCCAGAAACGTTGCTGTGAATCTTGATTGCGTGCCTCATTCCACTGGTTTATCGCGGATAGCTGGGGCTGGTTCAGCACGAGTTTGAACTGAGTTGAATCCAACGATCCGGCAATCGCCATCACCACGGAATGTACCAAAGCTCGCGTGTTCTGGATCTCTGTCGGATTCATTACCCTAGTGAACTCCAGTAGGATATCCGACGAAGTCGATGAGCCACGCTGCTCGTCGAAACTTGAGGCAGGACAGACCGTGATAGCTGTTTGGTCTCCACCTGTCCAAAATCGTATCGAACTTGCCACCGCCATCGTAACGAACAAGTTGTGTCGATTGCTCTCCGTCACTGTTGTCCCGAACCGATTTCATTGTGAGTTGGCCATGGCGAAAACTGCGGATCAAGATTCAATTCAGAAGGGTTCCATCGGCAACTCCGCCAAGAACGCACCGAACAACAGGAAGTGGGGCAGAACTCGGTTAGTCGTCACCCTGTTGTGTCTCGCCGTGTTGTTATGGCAACTGTGGCCTGCAATACCCAATTGGAGGGCGAGTACAGCACTTCACAATCGCGATACCGCCACCGCGAAATTCTGGTTGGATGCTGCCGAAGTGGGAGTGCATAACCATCCCGAAACAGCATTTCTCAGAGCCCGCTGGAAACGCCGCCTCGGCGATCTCGCGGGTGTACGGTTCTATCTTGAAAAGGCGCACAAGTGCGGAGTTGCAAAACAACGGCTGGAACGTGAACAGTGGATGACCCTGGCCCAGTCCGGTCAGATGAGGGAAGCCGGGCCCCATTTTGTAGAGCTGGTCAGCAATCCTGGCAATGACATCCACGAGATTTGTGAGGCATACACTGCCGGGTACGCCCGTTTGCATCAATATGGGGATGCGATCAAGGTTCTCGATGCCTGGTTAGCAGATTATCCGGAGAGTTCATACGCTCACCTGCTACGAGGTCGCATATTCGTTCATTTGGATGACATCGACGAAGCCGAGACCGATTTACGACGTGCAGTGACGCTCTCACCAAATCTGGTTGATGCGCAATTTGAGTTGGCAGAATCGCTGAGAGAATCGAAACGCCCGGATGAAGCGATCCAACACTACGACAAGTGTCTGAGTGATGTTCTGTTGGCTGATCGAGCCAAGATTGGGCGCGGAATCTCGCTGAAAATGATCGGTCAAATCGACGAGGCACGGGCACAATTGCGTCAGGTTGCTCCAGACAGTTCGGATCAGGCGGAAGCCGCTTACGAACTCGGTCACCTCGAACTGGACGCCGGAGATGTGAAGTCGGCCATCGAGCATCTGCAGCGCGCCAACAAATTGAACCCAGCAAACATCAAATCACGATACGCCCTCTTACAAGCGTTTCAAAGAAGTGGTCGGCAAGAGGAAGCTGCAATCGAAAAGGTGTTTGTAGAAGAAGCCTTGGTTCTTTCGGAAAGGATCCAACGACTTCGAGACGCAATACACACCAAACCCGCCGACGCCGAGGTTCGGTTTGAACTTGGAGAATTGCTGTTCGAACAAGGCCGGGAGATTGAAGGCGTCAGTTGGTTGCAAAGCGTGCTTCAGATCACTCCCGGACATGCGGGTGCTCGGCGATTACTGGAGCATCACAACTCGTCGAAAACGCCATCAGTGAGTCCACTGTCGCAATAACGTCAACCGGACCAACACCACCGCTAGCAGCCCGTG
>JAYTFV010000326.1:0-4383 GCA_043734065.1 Planctomycetota bacterium | reverse complement strand
ACGGCAACGCACTGTTTCACAGTGCGTTGGTTTTCAGTCATCAGTTGTCAGTAATCAGTCAGAGAGGAATTGCCCAGGTCCACAAAGTGCGTTGCCGTGAGAAGAACACACGCCTGGCCAGGAATTCCACGGACATCGAAGGGAGCGAATCCGCTTACCGGCTCTTCATGATTTTGTTCTCCATGATTTTGTGATCTTCTGACCACTCGTGAGACAGGAAGAGGTTCACAAAATCATGGAGAACAAAATCATGAGGACTCCCCTGCACACGCTTTCTCACTTGAGTGGAGCGGGAGCGGGCAGGGCCTGCTTCTGGCTTTCCAGGTAGGCCACGATGTCGGCGAAGTCGGAGAGCGTCATCCCCTTCTCCAGGCCGTTGGGCATCGCCGAGAGGGCGCTGCGATGCTGCTCGTCGATCTCGGCCTTCGGGACCATCACCACTGTTCCGTCGTTCTGGGTCAGCTCGACTCCGGCATCGCTGTCGCTCTTCAGGATGCCCAGCACGAGCTTGCCCGTCGTCATCACCACGATCGTTACCTCGTATCCGGAGACGATGCGGTTGGAAGG
The DNA here is from genome assembly GCA_043734065.1 of Planctomycetota bacterium. Taxonomy (GTDB): domain Bacteria; phylum Planctomycetota; class Planctomycetia; order Planctomycetales; family Planctomycetaceae; genus TH-plancto1. The sequence goes on along the minus strand of JAYTFV010000326.1, from coordinate 3,816 downwards.
CTCCAGCACCGACCGGATCAACTCCTCCTTGGCATATTTGGCCCCGACGCCCAGCAGATTCGGACCAAGCTTCGCCTCGCCGCGATCACCCACCGAGTGGCACTTCACACAGCCGACGCCGTCCTTGGCGAAGAACAGTTCGGCCCCCTTCTCTGCATTCCCCTTGTTCTGTATCGCATGGTCGCGGAAGGCGGTCAGGTTCAATTGCGGCGGCACGTTCTCGTACAAGAACGCAAACGCCGGGTCGGGTCCGCCGATCGAAAGGCTGTATTGCCAGCCGCCGCCGGTGTTTCCGGTCTTGAGCCAGACTTCATTCTTGCCCGGCTTGAGAGTGACGGTCCCCTTGAGTTCGTCGGCGTTCCAGCCACCATCGCTCAGGTTCTCGCTGACCTTCTCGCCGTTGATCCAGAGTATGGACTGGTCGTCGCTGCCGACCATCCATGTCACGGTGCCGCCCGTTTCGGAGGTCACAGTCGCGTGGACGATCGACCAGACGTTGCTGCTCGTCTCGGCATACTTGCTGGCGTCGACCATGCCCTGCGGGTGCGTCGACTCGATCGCTTGCCACTTGAGTTCGCGCTCCCCGACCTTCACCGGCTTTGTCAGGTCCGGAGCCGACTTGAAGTCGAACACCGGATCGGCGGTCTCTTTCGACCACGCTCCGAGGTACGACCACTTCAGAATCGGAACCGGGGTCGCGAACAACGATCCGAGTTCCGCGCGGATCGGACCGGAGAGTTCGTTCCGCTTGGACAGTTCCTTGAGGTCGTCCCCAATCACCGCACGCAGAGAGTTCACCGCCACACCGCACGCTGCCCGCACGTCCGGGTTCTTGTCGACGAGTCCTTCGAGGTACGCCAGCAACGCCCGTCGATCGGCCAGCTTGGCCACGGCGATCAACGCTTCAGCCCGCACGTCGGCCTTGTCGATCTGCTTGAGCATCTCAGGGAGAGCGGCTTTCGATCCGATCGATGCGAGCGAGGTCAGCGCGGCCTTCCGCACGCCCGCATCCGCATCATTCAGCAGTGGCTGAATCCGAGCTGCGGCGTCGGCCCCCTGAATCGCGGCCAGCGACAGGACGGCCTGTCGCCGCACATTCACATCGGCATTCCCGAGATACGCCGCCACCGGCTCGACCACATCCTTCAGCTTCAGCGTCTCCGCTCCAGTGAGCAGCGCGAGAGCCATCTCCGGTGTGTGGTCGCTCTTGGCCAACAACTCCTGGTGCAGCTTCAAAGCGGCCTCGCCGCCAATCGCCTGCAACGATCGGACCGCCTTCTCGCGCAGCTTCGCATCGGCGGCTCCATCGCGAGCCACCTGCGACAGCAGCGGGGCGGCTTCGGTGTCCTTCACTTCCGCCAGCAAGTCCATGATCTGCGACCGGACCAGCGGATCGACATCACCCAGGACCATCGACCGGGCCGCCGTCAGGGCCTCGGGATCGCGAACGGATTGTTGGGCTTTCGCTGCGGCGACGCGCAAGGCCGGCGACTTGTGGTCAAGTGCCGACTTGAGCGCGGCCAATACCGTCGGGGTTCCGGCCCAATCGAGCTTCTTCTCGCGCGAGGGTTTTCCCTTGGCGGGCTGGGTGCCCCACCAGCCCTTGGTGTATGGCTCGCTTTGGCGGGCGACTTCGGAGAGGGCTTCGAGGGCTTTCAGTTGCACTTCCGGAAGTACGGCATTCTGGACCGTCTCGGCGAGTACCTTGACTGCTGCTTCGTCGTACACCGTGGTCATGGCCAGCACGGTCGCCAGTGCGACCTGTGGCTCGCTGGAGGTCGTCCGCGCGAGCGCCGTCTCCCAGTGATTGATCGCTCGCAGGGACTGGACCATCGTAAACCGGGTGTAGACATCTTGTTGCCGCAGGGCGTCCAGCAGCGGCTCGACAGCGGCGGGATCGCCGATCCGGCCGAGAGCGACGGACGCCTGCAACACGACGCTGGCATCCGCATCTTGCAGTGCCTTGCACAGCGCCGGAACCGCGTCGACGTTCTTGACCACCGGGACGACTTTGCCGCGCACGTGTCGCGTCGTCGAGATTTCGGACTGCACCGAAGTGGCCAGTCGCAATCCCAAAGCCCGAGCGGCCTGAGCACGCACATCGGCGTCCTTGTCGGACAATACCTTCACCCATTCTGGAGTCGGGTTGTACTCCTTGTGCTTGTCGAGCAGACCGTTCTGGGCCCAGATCGCATGCACCTTGGCCCGCGTCGGCGTGCGTGGTTCTTTCAGCACGAGCGAGGCCCCGCCGATCGCGCGCTCATCGCCGCGGGCCAGACCCTGCTGAGCCTGCAAACGAATCGAGTAACTCTGACTGCTCAGCGCCGTCAACTGCGTCGTCACGCGAGCCCCATCGGCCCCCATGGCCATCATCATCCCCGCCTTGGGGGCTCCCTCGCCGACGTACGTCACGCGGTAGAGCCGCCCGCACACCTTGGGATTTACCCAGCCGCCATAGTTCCAGTCGGCGACGAACATGCTGTTCCCATCGGGAGAGAAGCACACGTCCAGCGGCCGGAATTCGCTGCCGTCCTCCGGGACGAGGAAGTCTTCCATCTCGGCCTCGAATGACGCCCCCGACTTCTTGAGCGTGAACAGCTGGAGCTTGCGCTTGCCCCACTCGCAGTAGAACACGGCGTCGCGGTACTTCGCGGGCCAGTACGCATCGCGATAGCACGCCGCCCCCACCGGCGACCCACCGCCGTACTCTTGAATGCGCGGCAGGTGGCGATCGGGATGCGGGTGGTAGTCGTACGGATACCCGTAGTAGCCGGTCTCGACATGGTGCGTGAACCGCGTCCACCAGCCGAGACCATCGTCCGTATTGTCATACGTGAAGATGTGGTCGAGCGAGTCCATCGCCACGTCGAGGTGGTTGCGTGTCCCGCTCGAAAAGATCTCCAACTGAGTGCCATCGGGCCGCATGCGAACCACGCCGCCGCCTTCCAAAGAGATCGTGCTGCCGTCGCTGCCAGTCGCCTTCGGGACGCCCTTGTCCCCGACCGACACATAGATCAAACCGTCGAGTCCCAACCGCGTCCCGGTCACAATATGGTCATTGAACCCGAACACTCCCGCAGCGGGGCCGAACCCATCGGCGAGGTCTTTCCGAATTTCAGCCACGCCGTCGCCATCGGCATCCTTGAACATCGAGTAATGCGGCGCGTGCATGACATACAACGCCCCCTCATGCCACACCATGCCGAACACAGCTGCGAGATTCTCGCAGAAGACGGTCTTCCTCTTGACCGTCCCATCGGGCTTGAACTCGACCCGTAGAATGCGGTCGAACTCCTTCGTGGTCGGCCCGCGCATGTCCATCGGGTCTTCGCCGATGAACAGGTTCCCATCATCATCGCAGGCCACGACCGACGGGTGCTCGACATCGGGCGGCTGAAACAAGAGTTCAACCTTGAAGCCGGGATGCAGGCACTTCTGCGCCTCCGCCTGGCCCGTGGCGAGCAGGAGTCCACAGAGCGCAGCCAGAGCGCCAATCGTTCGCAGTCGCCAAGGAAGATGTCGCATGGGGTGAGTCTTGAAGGAAGGCGGGGCAGGATCGCGGACTCAGCGAGATGGAGGCCGGAACGAAACATCGTAGCGGCCTGATGAGTTCGGCTGAAGCGATCGGCATCAAAGCCACAAGCCACGACTCGCGTGGCGGTCGTGGCTTGAGGGAGTTCTTGTGAGCGTGGTCGCCGACTATTCAGTCTTGGCCGCTGCGTCCGTGGCGGGAGTGGCGGGAGCTTCTGGAGCCGGGTCAGTTGGAGCCTCGGCTGCGGGTGTTCCGACTTCGGTCGTCGCTGCCGGACGAGCCTC
>JAYTFV010000325.1:0-16444 GCA_043734065.1 Planctomycetota bacterium | reverse complement strand
ACGGCAACGCACTTCTTCAATTTGGGCGGTCTCTTTCTGGCTGAATGCTGATCGCTGACTGCTGACAGCTCATCCAGTGTGAAACAGTGCGTTGCCCTGCCGCTTTGGGCTACCTGTGTGCCTTGGCACAAGAGGTACGCTATGATGCGACTCTCGACGACCGAACCTCCTCTGGCTCCGCCACCCCGGTAGGCTCAAAGCAGCCAACCGGGGCCACCCCGCGGTGTGCCAGCGGCACCAGAGGTGATTCCCGAGTGAACGCACGATACAAAAACCTCCTGTGGCAAAGCCACCCCGGTAGAGTCCAAAGCGAATCCACCGGAGCCATCTCGCCACTTCGTCAGGCGATTCGGGACCAGATTGTCCGTTCTATGAGCCAGCATGAGATACGTACGCTCGCTACACTTCTACGGCGACTTCCTACTCTCTGGCGACTCCCGGAGTCGCTCGTGGATGATTCGAAGACTGTGCCACCACCCTATCTGAGATCGAAAGCCAAGGGACAACAGATGGAAAAAGCGACGACCTTCTTAGGACTGATGCTGTGGTTGGCCGCAGTGATCTCGGCACAGGATCGTATCGACGTGGGCAGCGGTTCCCCCAAAGAAAACCGGATCGATCCTGGTCAACAGCTGGCCCTGCAGGAGCCCGCTGAGCCCCCCGCACGCCGTCGCGGCCCTGGCGGCTTTGGCGGTCCGATTGAACTTGGTCCCGATGACAAGCAAACCTACGCCGATCCTGCCGACAGTATCGTCGCGCGGCGTGATGACATTCCACATGGCCAGCTGGAATTGATCGAGTACGAATCGAAGACGGTTGGCACGACTCGCAAGATGAACGTCTACACGCCACCGGGATACTCGAAGGACAAGAAGTACCCGGTGCTCTACCTGCTGCATGGAATCGGTGGAGACGAAACCGAATGGCAGCGGTTCGCCACGCCCGACATGCTCTTCGACAATCTGATTGCGGACGGGAAGTCGGTACATATGATTGTTGTGATGCCAAATGGCCGTGCCCAAAAGAATGACCGCGCGGAAGGGAACGTCTTCGAATCGGCTCCGGCATTCGCCGTGTTCGAGAAGGATCTCCTGAACGATGTGATCCCGGCGATCGAGTCCCGGTATTCAGTACAGGCTGATCGCGAACACCGGGCACTGGCGGGACTGTCGATGGGAGGTGGACAATCACTCAACTTTGGGCTCGGGCATCTTGACACCTTTGCCTGGATCGGCGGTTTCTCCTCAGCACCAAACACCAAGCAGCCGGAGGAACTGATTCCCGACCCCGCCAAAGCCAAGGAGCAGCTCAAGCTGCTGTGGCTCTCCTGCGGCAACAAGGACGGGCTCATCAGCATTAGTCAGCGAACGCAGCGTCACTTGAAGCAGCACGACATCCCACATGTTTGGAATGTCGATTCGCATGGTCACGATGCCACTCACTGGAGAAACAATCTCTATCACTTTTCCCAGTTGATCTTTGCCCGTGGTCCCGTGGAAGGTGCCGCGAGTTCTTCGCCAGCCCCAGCCAGCCATAACCCATCGAACATGCCCCCCGAGGGGATCACGAATGATTTTCAACCCGCCGTCACGAATCAGCCTGGCCGAGAGTACCCGCAGGTCAATTCACAAGGCCGCGTCAAGTTTCGAATCGTGGCCCCGGATGCCAAAAGCATCGGGGTGACCTTTCGCGACAGCACTGAATTTGTCCGGGGAGAGGACGGGGCGTGGATTGGCTACACCCGACCGCTCGACGAAGGATTTCATTACTACGCCCTGAAAATTGATGGCGCGGAAGTCCCCGACCCGAACAGCATGATGTACTTCGGGGCAAATCGTTGGGGAAGCGGTGTTGAGATCCCGGCTCATGATCGTGATTTCTACGCTGTGAAAGATGTCCCTCATGGCCAGATTCGGGAGCTGTTGTTCCATTCGGTCAGCACCAATTCACACCGTCGGGCGTTCGTCTACACACCGCCCGGATACGACGCGGAGATCGAAAAACGCTACCCAGTCCTCTACCTGCAACATGGTTACGGCGAGAATGAATACGGGTGGAGTGTCCAAGGACATGCCAGCCTGATTATGGATAACCTGCTCGCGGAGGGGAAAGCGAAGCCGTTCCTCATCGTGATGACCTACGGCATGACGAACGATACCCGTATGGGGGGGCTGCGTGACTTTGATATCAAGCCATTTCAGACGGTGCTGTGCGACGAGCTGATTCCCCACATTGATGCCAATTTCCGGACTCTGTCGGATCAGCCCCATCGCGCTATGGCTGGCCTCTCGATGGGAGGGATGGAGACCAAGACGATTACGCTCAAGAAGCTCGAGACCTTCTCGCACATCGGCCTGTTCAGTGGGGGCAGCATCGCGGTCAACGACATCGAGAATCTGGACGCCTTCAAGCAGAACAACCGTCTGGTCTTTGTGAGCTATGGCGGTCATGAACTCGGGAATGGCGGACCCCGTCGAGGTGGTGACCCGCAGGCGGCGACCGCTGCTCTGAAGGAAGGCGGAGTCAACGCCCACTTCTACGTCTCGCCGAAAACTGGCCACGAGTGGCATGCCTGGCGTCGCAGCCTCCGCGAGTTCGCACCGCTGCTGTTCCAGAATTAAGCGAGGTGGCACCGGTTGGCCCGCTTGGGAGCCGACTGGTTTGCCAGCGGCACCAGAGGTACTTTCGGAGTGAACTTATGAAACAAAACCTCCTGTGGCCAAGCCACCCCGCTAGACTCCAAAGCGAATCAACCAGGGCGACCCCGCTTTCCGCATCGCGAATAGACACCAAACCACACCGGCCTGTAGACTGAAATACTGCCTCGTCTGGGTGCCGAGGAGTTCTTGCACGACGGAGTTTCGCCATGTCGACCACGCTGCTCGATGAAGTGCGTAGCGGGGCTGCGCCAGCCCTGGTGCCCATCACGGTCGATCAGTATCAACTCATGATTGATACGGGCATTCTGCACGATGGCGACCCGATTGAATTGATTGACGGCCTCTTGGTGCGTAAAGATCGTAGCGCTCGTGGCGAGGATGAAATGACCCATAATCCGCGTCATGTGTTGCTGATCTCCCGTTTGCAGCATGTGTTGACGTTGCCCTGCGAATCTGCCGGATTCTATCTGCGAATTCAAGTCCCCGTGGCATTAACCAACATCAACGCCCCGGAACCCGATGTCGCCGTCGCGCGCGGAATGGAAGAAGATTACGTAGACCGTCATCCCGGCCCAGCGGACCTGCCACTCGTCATCGAGGTCGCCGACTCTTCGCTCAGGATGGATCGCACAACCAAGCAGCGGCTCTATGCGACGGCGGGCATCCCCCAGTATTGGCTGGTGAATCTCACGGAATCGCAGATCGAAGTATACGAACGTCCGGACGCCTCTTCCGGGAAGTACGAGTTGACAACCCGCTACGGCCTCGGCCAAACGATCTCGTGGGTCATGTCGCCGACGCAGATTCTGGAGATCAGCGTCACCGATCTCTTGCGCTGATCGTTTCGCTGTGACGCGAAACGTTCGAAGCAGGGCGTGCCTTCGCGGCGAGTGAGGCTGTGAGGACGGACAGGTTTTACCTGATTGCTCAGTGGGGTCGCACCGGTTGGATCGCTTTGGAGCCTACCGGTGTGCCAGCGGCACCAGAGGTTCTCCCCGAGTGAATGCACGATACAAAAACCTCCTGTGGCAAAGCCACCCCGGTAGAGTCCAAAGCAAATCCACCGGGGCGACCCCGCTATTGTTTTTCGGGGAAGAGACGAATCAGCATCACGCCATGACGCGGGATGTCGGCGCTGAAGCCATCGGCTTGGGTGCCAATGTTTTTTTGCAGCCAAAGGTCGCGTACTTGTTGGGTGCCGGTGAGTTTTAATTCATTCCAGGTGGTCGATACAGGCACGGTCTCGTCGCCGAGATTGAACAAGCCTACGGCCATCGAGCCATCGCTCATTGGCTTCGCCCATACTTGGGTGTCGCCGCGTGTCGCAATGCGACCTGCCATACGTCCGAGCGGGTCTTGATTGACCTCGATCACCTCATCGTTGCCGAGCAGGTTTATCGTGAACTCATCGACGTGGGTGAGATCGCAACCCAGCAGCAGGGGCGCGGCCTGAAGGCTCCAGAGGGTGACGTGCGTGTATTGCTCGTCGTCGCTGAGATTGGTGAACCTCCCCCAGACCCAACCCGCGATCATCATGTCGGGGTCGTTCCAGCATCCAGGTTTGACGAACGGCTCGTGTCCGGTCTGAGAAAAACCAATCTTGGACATGCTGTTCCAGGAATCGCCAATGTCGTGCGTGGTGCGCCAAGTGTTGCCGCCCACCTCATCACCCCACTCCCAGACCTTTGCCATGCCGTATTGGCACAGGCTGTAAACGACATCGCGTTTCTGCCGGCGAAGATGCTCGCCCATCACCATGTACGGTTTCATTGCATAGGCTTTATCCTCGTAGTTGCCCGATACGACTTGGTTGTAGCTGCACCAGTCATATTTGAGATAATCAAAGCCCCATTCTGCGAAACGCTCGGCATCCTGTTTCTCGTGTTGCCAACTGGAGATGCAACCACCGCAAGTCTTCGGGCCGGGCGAAGAATAGATTCCAGCCTTGAGTCCGAGCTGGTGGATTGAGGCAGTCAGGCCGGGCATGTCGGGGAAACGGGCGTTGCTGTTGATGCGGCCGTTGGCATCACGTTCTGGGCCGTGCAAGGTGGGATCTTTGTCTTCATTTTTGGGCATCCAGAAATCATCAATGTTGATGTAGGCATAGCCGTGATCGCGCAGCCCGCTAGTCGCCATCGCATTGGCCTGTCGCAGGATGTCGTCCCGTGTCACATTCGATGCGAAGCAATTCCAACTGTTCCAACCCATCGGTGGTGTCAGCGCAAGGGTGTTGCCAGCGACGATGCTGAGTTCACGGGTAGCGCTGCCGCGAGCATTGGTCGCAGTCAGCTTCACTTCATAAGTGCCTATGGCCGGAGTCGTGCCAGTAATGATGCCAGTCGCAGGATCGAGGCCTAGTCCCTTCGGCAGCCCCATGGTCGTCACCTTCATCGGTCGCTCACCCGTGACGGGAATATAGAACAGAAATGGATTGCCGGGGCGGGCACCGATCACTCGTGGACTATTGATGCGCGGCGTTGGTGGCGCTGGAGGTGTTAACAACTTTCGAGGCTCGGCACTGGCGAGCGCCACCGGAGCCGCGCCTTCGTAGCGAATGCTGGCATCGGCCCAATCCGCGTGGTCATCGGCCTGTCCACCGCCTTCGCCATTCCACGCCAGCAGCACCAAGTGTTGGATGCCGCTCAGATCCACATCAACCGGCACTGGCGCATCGCCCGGACGCATCACCGGACTCATGAAGAGTTTCTTGCCATCTCCTTCCACGCGGAAAACCACGGATGCGTATTGCTTGTTGGCGGCATCGTTGACACCGACCTTCGCCGTGAATCGTTTCGCCGTGCCGTGACAATCAATCACCAGCCGGAACTTGGTGTGACTGCCCAGGCCATTCGCAAAGACGGTCCCGTTTAGCGTAATCGGCTTGCCACTCGTGGAGAGATTTGCCCTCGGTGCCCAACCGCTGGTATTCGCAGCGAGCGAGAGATCAAGGCTCGATACAGCAACTTCAGCAGCGTGCAGCGCGACCAGTGGCGTGAGAAGCAGAGCGGTGAGGAGTGTGATTGTCTGTTTCATTGGGTTTCTGTTCTTGGCGGCAAAAGCGGGGTCAGCGGGGTAGCACCGGTTGGCTCGCTTTGGAGCCTACCGGTATGCCAGCGGCACCAGAGGTTAGGACCGTTCGACAATTTACTGTCGTGTCTGTGGGGTGAGGGTGTAGTCAGGTAGGTCAGGTTTTACCTGATCGCTCAGGCTACCGGAACTCTTCCTCAAGACCCCGCAGACTCCGGGGGCTGACGCCGCCCGGCTCGCCTGGCTGAATGCTGACGGCTGACCGCTGACCGCTTTCCCCCCTTCAAATCCCGCGCACGCAGTCCACGTAATACTTCCGCTTCCCATTCACTTCTTCCACCAGACCGTGGATGTCGGTGTCGAAGCCGGGGAACTTCTCGTTGAACATGCGGGCGAACTGCAGATACTCGACGATCGTCTTGTTGAACCGTTCGCCGGGGATCAGCAGGGGGATACCCGGCGGGTAGGGGGTCAGCAGCACGGCGGTGACGCGGCCCTCGAGCTGGTCGATCTCGATGCGGTCGATCTCGCGGTGGGCCATCATGTCGAAGGCGTCCGACGGCTTCATCGCGGGCTGCATCGCGGAGGTGTACATCTCGGTCGTGACGCGGGCCACATCGTGCTTCTTATACGTGTCGTGGATCTGCTGGGAGAGATCCTTGAGGCCGATCCCCTCGTAACGCGGGAACTCCTTGCAAAAGTCGGGCAGAATCCGCCACAGCGGCATGTTCTTGTCGTAGTCGTCCTTGAACTGCTGCAGGGCGCTCACCAGCGTGTTCCAGCGGCCCTTCGTAATGCCGATCGTGAACATGATGAAGAATGAGTACAGGCCCGTCTTCTCGACGATAACCCCGTGCTCGGCCAGATAGCGGGTCACGATCGAGGCCGGGATGCCGGTCTCGGCGAAGTCGCCCTGCACATTAAGGCCCGGCGTGATCAGCGTGGCCTTAATGGGGTCGAGCATATTAAAGCCCGGCGCAATGTCGCCGAACCCGTGCCAGTCCTCGTCGGCCCCCAGCATCCAATCGGCCTGCTCGCCGATCCCCTCTGCGGCCAGCTTGTCCGGTCCCCAGACCTTGAACCACCAGCCCGCGCCCCACTCGTCATCGACCTTACGCATCGCGCGGCGGAAGTTGATCGCCTCCATGATCGACTCTTCGACGAGGGCGGTCCCGCCCGGCGGCTCCATCATCGCAGCTGCCACATCGCACGACGCAATGATCGCGTACTGCGGCGAAGTCGACGTGTGCATTAAATACGCTTCGTTAAAGATGTTGCGGTCGAGTTTTTCTGTCTCCGACTCGCGCACCAGAATTTGCGAGGCCTGCGAAATCCCCGCCAGCAATTTGTGCGTGGAATGGGTCGCAAAGATCATCGACACTTTCGGTCGCGGGCGATCCGCTCCGATGGCGTGCATGTCGCGATAGAACGTGTGGAACGTCGCATGCGGCAGCCACGCCTCGTCAAAATGCAACGTGCCGATTTTGCCGTCCAGCAGTTCCTTGAGCGTCTCGACGTTGTAGATGATCCCGTCGTACGTACTCTGCGTGATCGTCAGGATGCGCGGCTTCCGCTCCGGGTGCCGCTTCTGGGCCGCAGCTGCGAAGGGATTGGCCTCGATCTTCTTCTGGATGGCTTCGGGGGTGAATTCCGACAGCGGAATCGGCCCGATGATTCCCAGGTGATTTCGGGTCGGCATCAGGAAGACTGGCACCGCCCCGGTCATGATAATGGAGTGTAGGATCGACTTGTGACAGTTGCGATCGACCACCACGATGTCGCCCGAAGCGACCGTGGAGTGCCAGACCATCTTGTTCGAGGTCGACGTGCCGTTCGTCACGAAGTAGCAGTGGTCCGCACTGAAGATGCGAGCGGCGTTCCGCTCCGAGGCCGCCACCGGACCGGTGTGGTCAAGCAGCTGGCCGAGTTCCTCGACCGCGTTGCACACGTCGGCCCGCAACATATTCTCGCCGAAGAACTGGTGGAACATCTGACCGACGGGACTCTTCAGGAACGCCACGCCGCCCGAGTGACCCGGGCAGTGCCAGGAGTACGACCCGTCCTGGGCGTAGTGGATCAACGCCCGGAAGAACGGCGGGGCGAGCCCGTTCGTGTAGGCCGTCGCCTCGCGAATGATGTGCCGGGCCACGAACTCCGGCGTGTCCTCGAACATATGAATGAAGCCGTGCAGCTCCCGCAGAATGTCGTTCGGGATATGGCTGGAGGTCCGCGTTTCGCCATACAGATAGATCGGGATGTGCGTGTTCTTGAGGCGGATTTCGGTAATGAACGCCCGCAGATTCTCGATCGCTTTGTCGATCTCCGGCCCGGTTGTGATCTCTTCGTCATCGATCGAAAGGATGAAGGCGGAGGCGCGGCTCTGCTGCTGGGCAAACTGGGACAGGTCGCCATAGCTGGTCGCCCCGAGGACTTCCATCCCCTCCTCTTCGATGGCCTTGGCCAGCGCGCGAATCCCCGACCCCGATGTGTTTTCTGTACGAAAGTCCTCGTCAATGATGACGACCGGAAAGCGAAACTTCATGGGGGCGGGCGCTCCTTCGGGGGGTGACGGTGGGGAGAACATCGCGGCCGACCGCGCTCAGGCACCGTATCGGCGGAAGACTATCAGCGAAGGCCTGTCCGATGCCAGCATCAACGGGGGAGGGTCGGGAAAAATCCATCAGGAAGCATCACAAGCGATGTTGTCCTCCCACGAGGGGCGAGTGGCACAGCATGCCGGAATTCCGATATCGTTCGTCCGGCGAAGACTTCGGAAGTCTGGCAGGACGCTCTCCCTGCCACTCTCTTTGTCTGTCCCTCATCGCTCAACCCTCAACGCTCAACGATCCCCCCCATGTCCGACGAACCCAAAATCACCCCGATGATGCAGCGGTACAAGGAGGTCAAGGCCGAGACGCCGGGGGCGATATTGTTGTTTCGGATGGGGGACTTTTATGAGCTGTTCTATGAGGACGCCGAGACAGCTGCCAAGGTCATCGGCCTCACGCTGACCAGTCGCGACAAGGGGTCGGCCAATCCGGTTCCGATGGCGGGATTTCCGTATCATGCCCTCGAAGGGTATCTGCACAAGCTGATCCACGCCGGGCATCGCGTCGCCGTGTGCGAGCAGATGGAAGATCCCAAGCTGGCCAAGGGGATGGTCCGTCGCGAGGTGACGCGGATCGTGACCCCCGGCACGCTCACTGACGATGCACTACTCGACCCCAAGGAGAGTAACTTTCTGGCGGCGGTCTTCCCGTCGCGCGACCGCGTGGGGGTGGCGTGGCTGGAACTCTCCACCGGGCGGTTTCAGTGTGCGGAGTTATTGCTGGGGGATGGGACCAGAGGGGCAGGGCGGTCGGCGGGGGATCGCGTCAGCTTGAGTTTCTCGGTCGCCAGCCTGCAACCCTCGGCACTGCTCGATGAGCTGGCCCGCATCCGGCCCGCGGAGTGCCTGATCCCCGAAACGCATCGCACCGACCCGGCTTTGCTGCGGCTGAATGAGCTGCCGGACATGGTGCTGACGACGCGGGCCCCATGGAGCTTCGTGCCGGATCACTGCCGCGATATCCTGCTGCGGCACTTCCAAACCAGCACGCTCGCCGGCTTCGACATCGACGCCGACTCCCTCGGCATCACAGCCGCCGGGGCATTAATTGAGTACGTGCAGGAGACCCAGAAGTCCTCCCTGGGCCACATCGTGCGGCTGGAACAGTACCGCCGAGGGTCGAGCCTGCTCATCGATGAGGCGACCCGTCGCAGCCTCGAACTGACCCGCACGATGCGCGAGGGCCGCCGCGAGGGGAGCTTGCTGTCGGTCCTGGATGAGACCGCCACGCCGATGGGAGCCCGCATGCTGGCCGAGTGGCTCTCGAACCCGCTCACAGATCCGATCGCAATCGAGCGGCGGCTCGATGCGGTCGAAGAGTTGATGCGGGACGCCAAGCTGGGGCGCGAGTTGCAGGAGCTATTGAAGCAGGCATATGACATGCAGCGGCTGTGTGCCCGCGTGGCGACGATGCGGGCGTCAGCGCGGGACTTGGTGTCGCTGGGGCGGACGTTGGCACTGCTCCCGCGCGTGAAGGCGCGGCTGGCCGGGCGGTTGACCGACTTGCTGCAGACGCTGGAGTCGCGGCTCGAACTGTGCGGCGAGATTCGGGCACAGATCGAGACGACGCTGGTCGATGAACCGCCGCTGTCAACAAGCGATGGCGGCATGGTCCGCGACGGGTTCCATCCGGGACTGGATGAGCTACGCGATCTCGCGCGGGGTGGGAAGCGGTGGATCGCGGAGTACCAGGCGCAGGAGATCACCCGCACGGGGATCTCGAACCTCAAGGTCGGCTTTAATAAGGTGTTCGGGTATTACCTCGAAGTCACCGCTTCGCAATTTAATAAAGTCCCCGATGATTATATCCGCAAGCAGACATTAAAGAACCAGGAGCGGTACATCACGCCGCCGCTGAAGGAATACGAGGACAAGGTGCTGCGGGCTGAAGAGCGCGCGATCGCTCTGGAGAACGAGCTGTTCCAGCAACTCCGCGACGCCGTCAACGCCGAGTGCCGCCGGTTACAACAGACTGCCGAAGTCCTGGCTCAACTCGACGTATTAGTGGGCCTGGCCAAGCTCGCAGTCAGCATGCGCTACTGCCGCCCGGAGATTACTACTGACCCCGTTCTGGACATCCGCGATGGACGGCACCCGGTGCTGGACAAGCTGCGACCGACGGGGGAGTTCGTGCCGAATGATGTGGTGCTGGGGGGTCGGGAGTCGGGAGTCGGGAGTCGGGAGCCAGAGGGGATCGAGCCGGAAACGTCAGCGCCCGGAGACTCTGCCGATCAACCCTCTGACCCTCAACCCTCAACGCTCAATCCTCAACGTTCCTCCCCCTTCATCCAACTCATCACCGGCCCCAACATGGCTGGGAAAAGTACCTACATCCGGCAGGCGGCACTGCTCACGATCATGGCCCAGATCGGGTCGTTCATCCCCGCTCGGTCAGCTCGCATCGGCATCGCCGACCGCATCTTCGCTCGCGTCGGAGCCAGCGATGAACTCGGCAAAGGGCAGTCGACCTTCATGGTCGAGATGACCGAAACCGCCCGCATCCTCAACGCCGCCACCGAGCACAGCCTCGTGATCCTCGACGAGATCGGTCGCGGGACGAGTACCTACGACGGCATCTCGCTCGCCTGGGCCATCACCGAGTTCATCCACGACGCCCTCCAGTGCCGCACCCTGTTCGCGACCCACTATCACGAGCTGACCGCGCTGGCGGAATCGCTGGTCGGCACCTGCAACTGGAACGTCGCGGTGCATGAGCGCAACGGCGAGCTGATCTTCCTGCACAAGATCGTGCCCGGTGCCGCCGACAAGAGCTACGGCATCCATGTCGCGCGGCTGGCCGGTGTGCCGCGCGAGGTGATCGAGCGTTCCGAGGTGATCCTGCAAACCCTCGAAGCCGACCACCAGGACTCGACCGGCAAGACCACGATCCCGCAGCGCAAGCGCCGGTCGAAGCACAAACAACTGACCCTCTTCGGCCCGGAGTACCACCCACTGCTGGACGAGATCCGAGCCATGGACATCGACACGATGACCCCCGCCGGAGCGCTCGAGGCGCTGCAACGGTTGCGGAGCCGCATCGGGGCGAAGTGAGAAAACGCACTGCGTATGCCGCGAATACATTGGCAGTCGCAATGACCGCCTCGGGAACCCACTGGATTTCCAGATCTCGCGACCTAGCACATCTCAAGAATGATTATTGCGAGTGACCTCTCTTCCCGGAGTGCTGCCAGAAATTAGGCGGTCTTCCCTCGGTCGATAAACCATAAACCATAAACCCTCACCCCTCCCTCACGCTCGGTAGGCGGCGGGGCAGGCGGGGCAGCGACCAGTCGACGCCCGCGTTGCGGCCATCGGACGCTTCGGGGGCCTTGTAGAATTTGTTCGATTCCGAGAGCAGGTGGAACGCCTGCGTGTCGATCTCATGGAACACCGGCTTGTCCCAGGCCTCCATCGACTCAAACACATTCCGGTCAATCGCCGTGTTCCCGGAGCTGTTCCAGTGCTGGCTCCAGTCGGAGGCGTTGAAGAGGCGATTCGGAGAGTTCAGGGAGCGCACCGCAGAGATCTCCCACCATGGGCCGGGGACATCCATCGCGTTGGAGGCCCCCTTCCAGACGAGCCGGTCGAGCCACTCCTCCATTTCCACCGGCCCCGCCATCGAGACCATCGGCTGGTCGGGACGGAGCAGACTGATGAGGGAGTTGTCGCAGCGGACATCGACCGTGGGGGCGACTCCGGCCTCTCCCGCTTCGATGCGGATGAGGCCCTGGTCCAAGACCGCAGTCACATGATCGAGCTTCAACTGACACGGCGGCAACTCGACCGAGGTCGCCATTTGGACGCTGTTCCGAGTGTCGATCAACAACAGCGTGCCCGAGAGGGCCCAGGCACTGTGCGTGATGTCGAGGCGGGCATCGCGTGCGTCGGTCAGGCGGAAGCCGTCCGCCTCCCCGCGAAACACCGATTCCGAGATCTGAATCTGGATCGGCCCAGGCATCATACTCTCGGGCATCATCCGCTCCCTCAGCGTTCCGCTGGGAGACTTGAGTTCGAACAGAGTGCAGGGCTGTTGCTTCAACGCATTTTCAAGAGTGACTGACACGCCGCGCAGCGTGACCTGCTTGGCATACTCCAACGAGAAAATGCTCCAGCGATCGACCGATCGACCGCGAGGAACGCGAAACACAATGTCGACATCGAAGACTTCCAACCCTCCATTCACCACGGAGATCATCTGAGAAGTCACCGGCAGACCGAGCGGCCCCGGTGCATCGAACCGCAAGACCGGACGCCTTCCGGTCTGGGCTCGAATCCGTAGAGACTTGCCTTCGATCCGGATCGGAATCTGGTACGGTGAATCGCCATCAAACCGCAGCTCAATCGTCGCACCATCGGGAGCGTCCAGGCAGGCCGCTTCGAGGGTCGGGTAGGACTTCGGTACGCTACTGGCTCCCTCCATCCCCGAACTGATCGCCCAGAAGCGATGCTCATCAGTGGTCGGCATGGGCGGAGTCGGGACGTTTGCGGACCCTGCACCTCGCGAGGTCAGAAGCTCGCCCCCGGACTGATCGGGCACGAGCAGCGCCGGACCCAGAGTGGCCCCGATGAGGGTTCCGCTCTTGATCCCTCTGGGGGGTTGGGGCGAGGTGATAGGGGGCTGGGGAACTCCATTCCGGGAGGTCTGGGGATCTGTCATCCGGGAGTTATTCGCAGTGGCCGTAGTGGCTGCCTCGTCAGCAGGGCGGGACGGCTCAGCTTCGTCGGGCTGAGGGAGATGGCCGACCGCGGGCACAATTGCTGCCGCGGGACTGGCGGGCGGGGCGACCTCTGGCGGAGGCAGGCTGGCCACGACACCGATCACCGCCAGCAGGCTGAGCGCCAATATCCAACCCCGATGCTCCGCCCACGAGAAGCGACGCGGGGAGACTTCCGCCCACAGCCCCGTGCGTGAGGGGACGCCCAAGGCCGCCGCCAGGGGGAGCAGGTCGCGAATCAAGTCCTCCGGACGCTGATACCGGCTCTCGACCTGGCTGTCCATCATCATGCGAATGATGTGCGACAGAGCCGGTGGCACGAGCGGGTTCTTGGCCGAGGCGTCCGGGACTTCGGTCTTGTGGTGGTCCAGCACCTTTTGAAACATCGAGCCCCGGCTGTAGGGCGGTTCTCCCGTCAGCATGTGATAGGCCGTGCAGCCGAGCGAATAGAGGTCGCTGCGAACATCGACGTTACGAGGATCGAGGGCCTGCTCGGGAGAGATATAGTCGAACGTGCCCAGCGTCGTGCCCTGCACGGTGAGGTCGTCCTCCCCCTGCGTGCGATGCCGGGCCAGTCCGAGGTCGACCAGCTTGGCCCGCCCCGACGGCGTGATGATGATGTTCGAGGGCTTGATGTCGCGGTGGACCACTCCCGCTGCGGATGTGTGCCGCAACGCTTCTGCCATTTGCAGCACGTAGTTGACTGTCTCGGCCGAGGTCAGCGTCCCGCGCTGCTGGATCATGTCCCGCACGTTGGTCCCGGAGACATACTCGAAGGCGATGTACTGCTGGCCCCCGTCCTCGCCCGAGGCAAACACGCGGGCGATGTTCTCGTGATCGAGCTTGGCGGCAGCGCGGGCCTCGTTCTGAAATCGCTGCACGCAGCCGGGATCGCGCGTGTACTCGGGAGCCAGAATCTTGAGGGCCACGACGCGATCCAGCCGCAGGTCGTTGGCGCGGAACACCGCTCCCATGCCACCGCGACCGATCCGTGCCTGAATCACATAGTCGCCCAGTTGCAGGCCGGTGACGTTGAGCGACGATCCGGTGTCCTGGACCCCGGTGGTACTGGGGAACAAGCGGTCCCAGCGATTGCGGAGAGCGGGCGGGGGAACTGCGGCGACCTCTTCCTCTGCGCGGACCGAGGGCAGCGGTCGCAGGAACGCATAAGCGGTCCTGACCGAACTCGGTTCCGTGGCGGGGGAAGTTCCGGTCGACATCATGTTCCAGAGAGGACTTGAGTGGTTATCGTGATTCAGAATAGACGGGCCGCTCGGGGGAAGTGAGCGGCGAATCGCGTGGGATAGGCTTCAGTGTGATAGGCTTCCAGCCTGTCATGTCGCTGTTTCGTCGATCGGTTCATCGATCTGCCAGATGACGACAGGCTGGAAGCCTATCCCACGGGGGCGACACTCTCAGTGCCCCGACACAATCTTGCCGACTTCCTTGCCAATCGACGCCAGATACGTCTGCAGACGTTCCGACATCTCCTTGGTGTAGTCATCACTCTTCAGGAGAGTGTCAATCTGGCTGCGGAGTGTGACATCTTCCAGTTGGCTCGTCTCAGCTTCTCCGCTGATTCGCGTCACCACACGCAGCTGATGGGCTTGAGGGACAAACGCCCGCTCCAGATGGTCGGTGATCTCGCGGACGAGGCGATCGGCACCGTTGAGTTGGTCCCGCAACGTCAATGATTCCGGCCCCGCCATGGTCCTCTCCTCTTGACATCAGCACTCCAGTTGCAGAACCTCACACCGTCATTAGACGGGGATTGAGGTCCGAGGTCAATATCCGGACTCCAAATCGGGGAGCTGGATCGCCGTAACCCATTCCCCAACATGAGGTTTCCGACGCTCGTGAGAATTCTGCTGATCGCCGACATCCACTCGAACTGGCCCGCTCTGAGAGCGATCCAGGAGTCGTTCGACGTGTGCCTGTTCCTGGGCGACCTGGTCGACTATGGCCCCGACCCGGTGCCGTGCATCGATTGGGTGCGTCACAACGTCCAGACCTCCGTCCGAGGCAATCACGATCACGCCGTCGCCCAACGCATCCTCCCCAAGGGGACCAGCGGCTTTCGCAAACTGGCCGCTGCGACGCGGCCCCTGCACTGGAACCTGATTGATCCGGCGCGGAACAAGTTCCTGGCCCGGCTCCCGATTACCGCCCGCATCCAACTCGACGGCTATCGATTTCACTTATTGCATGCGACCCCCCGCGATCCGATGGATGAGTACCTGACCACCGATGTGGCGGGTTGGGAAGCCCGCGTGTCGGGGATCGACGCTGATTTCCTGTGCGTCGGACACACACATATCCCGTTCGAACTCGAAGCGGGCGGCATCCGCGTCATCAACCCCGGCAGCGTCGGCCAACCCCGCGACGGCGACCCGCGCGCGTCCTACGCCATCATTGAGGACGGAAAAGTTCACTTCCGCAAGGTCGCCTATGACATCGACGAGACACTGGCCCTCATGCGCCAGCGCCACGTCGCCCCGTGGGCCATCGACTTGACGGCGGTGGTCCTCCAGACCGGTGGCCGTGTCTCACAGGAGGACTTCGACCTGTTGACGCGGGGCAATGAGGAGTAGCTGCGTTCGCCAGAACGCGGGCGGTTGGAGTTCAGGCTTTAGCCTGTCTTCGGAGCAGCCTAATGACATGGTCCACAATAACGTCCCGATATGAACAGAAGGACTTGAACAGAAGGGCTCAAAGGCAGCAAAGAAACTTCGAATGGAACCCTTTGCGACCTTGGCATCCTTCTGTTCAAATCAAATCGGGAAGTTGTTTCGGACCAGTTCTTAGAGGAGTTTCAGAATCGGTGTTCAGTCGACAGGCAGAACGTGTCCTCCCATTTTTCGACACTCCGCGCCGAAGCCGACAAAGTCGCCGGACTCTGCGAGTCCGGTGGTGCGATACCCGCAAGGCGGAACACATACTGCCCGAGAGAAACGGCGTCCGGCGATCGCAGAGTTCTAGAACCCTCTGCATGGCGGGGACATCGCTGGCCACTGGATTCGGAGAATCCGTCGACGTGTGGCCACTCGTGGGCTCGCGACCTCGGAAACGCTGTCGGCTTCAGCGCGGAGTGTCCATTTTTCTGTCCCTATTTTTCTGTCTTCATTCTTCGCTGGCCCGCATCAGGACTCATGGAAGACAGAAAAATAGGGACAGAAAAATGAAGAGGAGGAAGTGGGTGAGGTTCTGCACACCAATTCTGAAAATGCTCGAAAGGCTGAATGCCAACCACGACCCCTGGTTTTTCAACGGGGTAGACCACTCGCCCCCTGCACTGCACGGCACTGCACTGCAAACGCGGGGAGTCTGCGAGCGATGAGAGAATTCTTTGAACTGCCTGAAAACCCTCTGTACCCCGAAGGGGTTGTCCATCACAGCCCAGGGTCGCGACGCAGGAGCGCACCCTGGGAAACCTA
>JAYTFV010000324.1:0-2809 GCA_043734065.1 Planctomycetota bacterium | reverse complement strand
GTCAGGCCAAGGCCGCGTACGGCTTCGCACAGCTCGACGGCGTTGTGGAGGTCTTCGGATAGCCGCCCGCGTTCGGTCCGAATCGAGACCCGCACGCCCTCTTCACTGGCCACCCGGACCAGTTCCTTGAGCCGGTCGATCTCCGAGTTAAACGGAGTGCCCAGCGGCGACGAGGGGACGCTGATCTGCGTCACGCGCAGGAACTTGCTGGCGCGGCAGATGCCCTGGAAGACCTTGTCCGGAACGTCGTGAGCCAGGTCGAACGCGATCGCCGGAATCCGATTCTGGTCCCGAAACTGCGTCGCGAACTGCTCCGGGTTGGCCGCCACCGTGGACGGCTTGAGGTGATTGGACTCTTCGTCCAGCCAGATTTCGAGACGGTCGAACTCCAGTTCGACGATCTGATGACACGCTTCGGCGAAATCCAATTCCGCGAAGCACCGTGTGGAAACCGCAACAAACACTGAAACACTCCCTTGAACACCGGCTCCCAGACCACTCCTTTGCGGCTGTCGAAATCGACACCGGCAATTTCTGACGGTCGAGCCTGCCAGTCTGGGTAATCTATGCCGAACGAGCAGTCTCTGCAATGTGTAGGGATGAAACTTAATGGATCATCTGTGACATCGGCAGGGATTGCTCGCGTTGTGCGGGTCGACTGGCCGATAGAAAGGTCACAGGTCTGGCGCTCCGGGGGCGATCTCAGAAGCGGACCTGGGGAAGGCAGAGAGGAACTCTGCATTCTGGACGGAGAGGAATTCTGCACTCCCTCTCGTGGACTCGAATGGAATTGACGGCGCGGCGAGCGCGGCCGACTCAGGGGAAAACCATGCCAGCACGGACGATTTTCAATTGGGCGATTCTCAGCGTGGCGCTCACCGCCTGCGGTTGTGGTTCCACGGGAGTGGTCACTCGCGCTCAGAGTGCCCATGCTCATCCGCCCGCTCCCGGCCAGTTCCAAAACTATCGCAGCCCCTCCGATCAGGCCCGTGACCACCTCTTTGGGGAACGGACCTCCTACCACACCGACGACAGCGGCATGGTCCAACAAGCCAATTGCCGTCAGGGGGGAGGTAACTGCCCGCAACAGGGTGGCAACTGCCCGCCAGAGGACTGCTACCAGACGCGTCATGGATACGATGGCGTCTGCCCGCACGGCGTTCGCGGGGGATGTCCGTCCTGCGGGCCGGGATGCGGTCGGACAGCTGACTGGGTGCCGACGCACCACAAGACCTACTCGTATAGTGTGCCGAAGGATCTGTCTTACCCGGAGCAGAACGCGGTCGGCGGTGCGATCGTCTACCCGTACTACACCCACAAGGGCCCCAGCGACTTCTTCCGTCAGAAGTAGTTTCAAGAGTCTCGGTCCCAAGCTCCGCTTGGGACCGCATCTCCTCGAAGCTCTGCTTCGCCGCGTGCCAAACAACTCTTCGGTGAATTTAGACTTCCGAAGTCTCCGAAGACTTCGGAAGTCTGCTCGTTTCGTAGACGCCCATACGCGGTCTACACCCCGCGTTGACTTCCAAACATTTCGACGTGGAGCCGGGGCGAGAACTGCCAACCGCGCTCCACGGCGGCGTGTTGTACCCACGCCGATTTCACTCGCAGGGCATCGGCTGTGATCGCTTGCGGCATGAGATATAAGTTCTCGGCAGCGACCTCGGGAAACTCGGTCAGCCACCGCTCGACATCGGCCACATCGTCCGGTCGGTCGATCACGAATTTCAGTTGATACGGATAGTCGCGAATCAGCCGCCGAATCACCTCGGGAGCATGCCGCCGCTCATCATGCCGCGTAGCCCACTCGTCCCCGATGGGCGTCGAATTCCGCAGCTTGGGGCTGATCGACAGCAAGTCCGCCACGACCGGCAAATCGACCGTCCCCGCCGTTTCGATGGTCACGAACGCCCCGCGCTGAGCCAACTCCTGCGTGAGTTCCACCAGGTCCGGCACCAGCATCGGCTCCCCGCCGGTCAGCACCACATGCGGGCAGTTGTACCGGGCCACCTCTGTCAGAATTGCCTCGACCGACCATGCGGTCCCTTCCGGATTCCACGACGTATACGGCGTGTCGCAGAACCAGCAGCGCAGGTTACAGCCGCTGGTGCGGACGAAGACGCTCGCCGTCCCCGCGTACCGACCTTCCCCTTGAATCGAATGAAAAATCTCAGCGATCAGCATCGGGGTGATTGTAGCAGAATCGCACGATGTTGGGTGAGGGTTCTCTTGATTCCAGTGTTATCTCCCATTGCCTGATTGACGAATGATCCACGAATGTCGAGAATCCATTCAGGGACATTGCTCAGACGATCGGAGACGGTCGACTGTTTTGCCCCACGGCTGCGAAATGAGATGGCATGATCCACTCGGTCGAGATCGAGAACTTCAAGAACATTCGTCACCAGAAGATCAATCTGGAGCGGTTGACGGTTTTTGTGGGTCCGAATGGGTGTGGGAAGACGAGTGTGTTGCAGGCGATTCACTGTGCGGTGAAGGCGGTGACTTCGGAGGGTGGTCACAAACAGTTTTTTGATGACCGATTTGGAGCATGGTCGCAGAGCCTTGATTGGTTGAAAACGAGAGATGCCTCCGGAGAGATGGTGCTTAAATACACAACATCAACTCCTAGTGAATTCACAATCATTCCTCGGCCTAACGGACCGGTGCCTGCGGGAGAGACAGTGAACCGCAAGTGGTTCTACGACATCACTCTTAACCTGGGCTTCGCCCACACCCCAGAGGTTTTGGTGTGCGTCGGTGGGAGTGCTTGAAAAACACGGCGTGTCTCGGGACGATGGAGTTGTTCACG
>JAYTFV010000323.1:0-6198 GCA_043734065.1 Planctomycetota bacterium | reverse complement strand
CAGCCGCGAGTGCATCGTCTGGAACTACCTGCTGCCCGCGGGCATGCACCTGCGGGACAGCCCGGACCAGCGGCACTGGTACATCGCCAGCGATCCGAGCCGCTCCAACGTCTACAACGTGCGCGGGGTTGACATGCCCGACTCGACGATCGTGCAGCGCATCGGAGCTGCGGATCTGCACGGGAAGACGCTCCTGTCACCGGGGCGGGCTCTCGATCTGGACATCGAGGTCGCCGACCCGGCCGGGGAAACCGGATTCGCCGACAAGGTGACGAAGATCCTCACCGACCGCTATCAGGCCGCGAAAATCAAGATCATTCCCGGTGCCCCGGTGAAGCTCACCGTGCGAGACAACTCGACCTCGGGCTGGAGCCTGAGCCTGAACCACGAAGGCCAGCCGATCTGGAGCCACGAACTCGACGGCTCCGCCGGGCCCTCCGCGCTGTTGGACTTCGAGCCCCCCAAGCACGCCTTCCCCGCCGGAGCCAGTCAGGGAGCCGGCCAATCGACCCTCACCGTGCGCGGATCGCAATAGTGCGCGGGACGAAATAGCGCGAGGTCGTCTTCCGCTCCGCGAGAGTACGCTCTTTCGCAAAGCGAAATCGCCTACAGATTCCGCACCATCCGGCAGACATGCTCGACGCCATTGGCCGCAGCCAGAAACTCCGGACTGGTCGACATCCCGCTGG
This sequence comes from Planctomycetota bacterium, assembly GCA_043734065.1. GTDB lineage: Bacteria > Planctomycetota > Planctomycetia > Planctomycetales > Planctomycetaceae > TH-plancto1. The sequence goes on along the minus strand of JAYTFV010000323.1, from coordinate 5,509 downwards.
CCGCTTGTAGGTCTTCCGGCAGCGTCCCGAGCAAATGCTCCTTTAAGAGCTGCGCCAGCCACGCCGCCCGCACGCCCGCAAACCGCTGGTGCAACTTTCGCAGCCTCATTTGCAGCTGGCCCGCACCCTGCGACACGCCTTCGCTGAGGACCGATTCCCCCACCGACGCGGCCACCGTGCCTCCCACGACATCGGCAGTCAGGTGCCCCAGCGTCGTCGTCGCGGCCGAGGTGAACACCACATCGCCGATCAGCCCGACTCCCGTGATCGCCAAAATCACCGACACCGCCGGCCGCGCGGCGGCCGCCAGTGAGTCGAGGCGGCGAAAGAGCTTGAAGAACGCCGGGCTCTCCTCCGAGAAGGCAGACATCTCGGCTTGCACGAGTGTCCGTAACTCCGCTGCGATGTCGGTCGCCTCGTGCGACTGGCGAATCTGCTGGATCAGCCCCGCGCGCGACACCCCGGTGAGCAGCTTGGCCAGCCTTGGCTTGAGCAGATCGTTCCCCAGCTCCGCCAGCCATTCGAGTTTCTCGTACACCTCCTCGATCGTTTCGAGGACCGCCGCCCATTCGCGGTCGCGGTACAGCTGGACCGGGTCAACCGGCTCGCCCTGAATCCGGTCGCGGGCCATTCGCACCGGAATCATCACCGCCTGTGACAGCAGGTTGTACGAGTCATGCACGCGGGCGGTCCACCCCTTCCGCTGGCCGCCCCACCACTGGCGAACTTCATCCACGAGCAGGCTGCTGGGGATCGTCGGCCAGTCGGCGACCTCGGCCAGTTTGTTCGCGGTCAGGAGTTGGGCGGCGCGGTGGTACTGATCGCTCTGGGCTCGGACTTCGTCGAGCCAGCGCGGGACGCCTTGCTCGCGATCGATCAGTTGTCGGAGCGACCCACTCAGCGACCGCAGCTTGATCTCCCCGAACCGCAGCGAGGTCAAGTCGGTCATCAGGTTGCGGGGGGCGCTCGGGTCGACCCCGGCGACCGTCTCTGCGATCGGTGGCCAGGGACGCTCGTAGAATGGCAAGCAGAGCGACTCAGCGGCGCGGCGGTCGTTGGGGGCCACGTACAGGATTTGCGGGCGGATGTTGGTCTCTTCGCAGAACGTGCCGACCCACAGCGGCCAGTACGGTTCGTCCTCGGGCAGCAGGCACTGATTGAACACCAGCAGGATCGATTTGTCCTCACTGGCGGCCTGGCGAAAGAACTCCTTGACGGCGGCGTCGTTGTACTTCTGCTGCGTCAGGACCGCGACCAGCACATCAGCACAGCGGCGGATGTTGTCGGCCCGCTCCCAGTTGATGCGGGCGTCGCTGTCGACATCGGGGGTGTCGAGGATCAGCAGATTGGCCGGGGTCTCGTCGCACTCGCGGATGAACAGCCAGTCGATGCCCTCTTCGACCAGAGGCTCCTCCGCACCGGCCCACTCGCGCAGGACAAAGCCGGGGAAGATCACCTGCAGGTCATGCGTCTCGCGAAACCCCTTCGGCACCAGACAGGTCGGGTGCTTGGTCCCCGAAGCCAGCGGACTCGTCGCGCTCGCTCGAAATCCGGCGAGGTGATTGAACACCACGCTCTTCCCAATGTTCGTGCCGCCCACCACCGCCACGACCAGATACGATTGATCCGACAGTTGCGGAACCAGCTTGCGCGCCAATAACTCGTACCACTCCCTCCCGATCAGCGGAGCCAACCGCGCATCCCCGCACCGTGCATCAAGGGCAGCGACCGCCCGTGACAACTGCTGAACCGAGTGGGCACAGGCTTCAAAGTCAGCGGGCATGGGAGGTGGAGGAGGGGAGGAGGAGAGGCCGTGGGATAGGCTTCCAGCCTGTCAGGGACGGCACGAGATGACAGGAGGGACGACTATCGTACTCGGTATTCGACAAAGTCGCCGGACTCTCCGAGTCCGGCGGTTCGACTTCCGTCCGGCAGGGCAATGTCTCGTGGTGATCGCACCGGATTCGGAGAATCCGGCGACGACAGGCTGGAAGCCTATCCCACGAACCTCGCCAGCGCGGCCAGCAGCGGATCGATCGTCTGCGGCTGAATCGTGTGTGGGGGTCGCCACTCGATCCACTGATAGCCGGGGTGTTCGGTCACGTCGATCGGCACCTCGCGCGTCAGTCGGGCCAGGAAGATCACGAGGGTCTTCAGCTTGAGTTGGCCCCCGCTGCGGGCTTCGCGAACGTCGTACTTGTGCTCGAAGCGGAAGAACGGGTCGAGGTCGATGGCATCAACCGGGATGCCGGTCTCCTCGACCATCTCGCGGAGGGCACACTCAACATCGGTCTCGCCGGGGTCGATATGCCCCTTCGGCAAATCCCAGCGGTTCGTGTGCCGCATCAGCAGGAACCGCTCAATCGGCTCGCCGACGACGACCAGCACCCCGCAGGCCCGCACTTCGGGAAGAGAATTGGATGGGGGCATTCTGGTTCCAAGGGAACGTGTGTCAGCGAGAGAATGGGGCTAGAATCGAACTCATGAGAGGCCGCGTGTATATCCGGGGAGTTATGGCCGCAAGAAACTCAAAAAACGCAAAAGGGCCAACTCTTCCTTTTGCGTTTCTTGAGTTTCTTGCGGCCACCACTTCCCGACATTCTGATCGTAGCTCACGTCGCTCCGCGACTGAGATTCCGTTCGCCGGACACGCTACCGAGATCGGGCATCATTCGTGAGTGGCGGTGGGAATGCGAGTCGCGGAGCGACATCGCCTACGAGTTTGAGTTGCCCCTGCCTCTCCGGTATGTTCCGGCAAGCTGACCGCTGACCGCTCCCTACTGCTTCCCGTCCTCCCGCTTGGACCACCACGGCAACGTGATCCCGCCATCCATCAGCACCGTACTCCCGGTCATGTAGTCACAGTCGCTGGACATCATGAACCGCGCCAGGCGCCCCATCTCCTGCGGCGTCCCCATGCGTCCCCATGGAATCCCCTCAGCCCCTTGAGCGAGTTGTTCATCGCTGAAGAACTTGCGTTCGCCGGGCGTGTCGATCCAGCCCGGATGCAGGATGTTGACGCGGATGCGATACCGAGCCAGTTCAATGGCTGCTGTGCGAGCCATGTGATCGATCGCCGCCTTGGCCATGTTGTAGGCCATCGCCGTTGGGATCGGCAGGTAGGCATGCGGCGAACTGACGACGAGAATCGCCCCGCCCTTCCCCTGCAGGATCATCTGCTGGGCTGCGGCACGCACGCCAAAGAACGCGCCCCACATGGAGACATCGATCGTCCGTTTGAAGCCCTCCATGTCGGCTTTGACCATCGTCTCGCGATCGCTGTAGGCAGCGTTCGAGACGTACCCGTCGAGCGATCCCATCTTCGCCGAGAAGTCGGCGACCATCTTCTCGACCGACTCCTGGTCAGCGACATCGCACTGGTGCAAGGTCGCCTTCCGACCGAGCTGGCGAATCTCTTCCGCGACCTCTTCCGCCTCCCCGGCGTGCGACCGGAAGTTGATCCCAATGTTCGCCCCGGCTGCGGCCATCTCCAACGCGCACCCGCGCCCAATCCCCCGCGAAGCCCCGGTGATGAGGATATTCTTGCCCGTCAGATCCATGTCGTTCCCTGTCCTGTTCCGATTCGATGCTTGTACTGATCCCCCTATTGCGGAGTCAGACGCGAGGAGGATATCAGTCCGTGTCGAGGGGGACAAACAAGGCCCCCGTAGGATGGGCAATCCTGCCCGTCCTCTAGGGCGAGAGCGAGCGGGGGGCGTAAGCCCTCCGTGCCAAAACGACGCGACACGCCCCACACCGTCCAATCGGGAGTAGAACATCGAGCCATACGGCGGACTCACGTCCGCCGCTCGCTGTCACCCCGGCAGGACGGGCAGGATTGCCCATCCTATCTTATGCGCCGAAATCCTTCGCCACCTGCACGAGCGTCCGCACCATCGCTCCGGTGCCACCGCCGTCGCGGTGCCCCTTTGAGCTTTCCGCAAACGCTGGCCCGGCGATGTCCAGATGCACCCACGGCTTGTCGCTGACAAACTTCTCCAGGAACTTCGCCGCTGTGATCGCTCCGCCCCAGCGGGTGCCGATGTTCTTCATGTCGGCGGTGTCGCATTTGAGCTGTTCGGCGAAGGACTCGAACATCGGCATCTGCCAGGCGTCTTCGCCGACTTCGCTGGCTGCGGAAATGACGGAGTCGCACCACTCCTGTTGATTCGTGAAGACCCCGGTGACCTCCTCGCCGAGTGCCACGACGCAGGCTCCCGTCAGCGTGGCCAGATCGATGATGCGGTCGACGCCCTGATCGACTACATACGACAGAATGTCCGCCAAGACCAGCCGACCTTCGGCATCCGTATTCATGATCTCGATTGTCATGCCGTTGCGCGCGGTCAGGATCTCGCCCAGCATAAACGCGGACCCGCTTGGCATGTTCTCGACGATCCCCGCAGCCATCAGGACGTTGACCTTCAGCCCCAGCCGAGCGATGGCGGTGATGGCCCCCAGTGCGGTCGCGGCCCCGGCCATGTCGCACTTCATCGTCTTCATCGAGTCGGACGGCTTGAGCGACAGCCCGCCACTGTCAAACGTGACCCCCTTGCCGACCAGACTGAGCCACGGCTGCCCAGCCCCGGCTCCTTCGTACCTGAGCAACACCACGCGCGGCGGTCGCGAGCTGCCGCGCGAGACGCCGAGCAGCGATCCCATGCGTTCGGAGCGAATACGGGCTTCGTCCAGCACCTCGCAGGCGATCCCCCAACGCTGCGCTTCCTGCTCCATGCGGTGTGCAAGCGTCTCGGGGTAGATCTCATTGGGATGGCGGTTCACCAGTTCGCGTGTCAGGTTTGTCGCCTCGCCCAGGATGCGCCCGGTCGCGACGCCGCGTTCGGCTTCCGGTTGTTGTGCGGCGTCGACCAAGAGCGTGACCTGCGTGAACTCGTGGCGATCCGCTTCGGCTTTGTAAAGTCCCTGACCGTAACATCCCAGCGTGAAGTCGGTCGCCACGCACGTCGCCAGCGTCTCTGCCGAGAGGCCGCACAGTGGGCCCGTTGGTAGCAACACCGCCACTGACACAGCTGATTTCGCCGAGAGCTTCCGACTGGCGGTCATCAGGGCCTTATCAAGCTTGGCCCGTGTCAACGTCGCCGGGTCGCCCAAGCCCAGGACACAGAGTCGCTCGGCTGCGATGCCGGGGGCGCGGAGGATCTCGACCGTCTCGGCCAGCTTGCCGGTGATGTCGCCTCGGGTTTGGAGGTCGCGGATCGCCCCCTGAGTGGCCTGATCGACCGCAGTGGCTCCCACTGGCAAATCTGCCTTTTCCCAGACACCAACGACCAGCCAATGACAGGCCACCGAGGCCGGGGACGACGCGGACACAACCCAGTTCATACTGCTCTCCCGAAGCACTTCCGGGGCGACATGCCCCTCCAACGCCCGCAGTGTAGCCCGACCACCGTCCGGCATCAGCCCAATACCGTCAAATTAGGAGTAAGTGGCAGCCCCTGGCTATGTTGTGTGGAGTTTGCGAACAACACATTTCACGACACAGAGGCTA
>JAYTFV010000322.1:0-9906 GCA_043734065.1 Planctomycetota bacterium | reverse complement strand
CATTCGCGGCTTCGAGGGTCTCGGCCCAGTCGAGTTGCAGGTCGCCGTACTCGCGCAGCCTCTTCCGCAGGTTGGCCCGCGTGCTGCGACCGAGGGTGTCGATCAGCTCGCCTCCCTTGGTGCGGATCGCCGAAAGATCGAGGTACTTGGACTCGCGTTCGCGGACCTCGACGGCGGGCCAATGAGCGGTGAGTTCGTGGGCCTCTTCGCGGGTGAACCCATCGAGCTGGACGATATCGCCGCCCGCTTGAGTCAGCAGCCAGTGCGAGACCGCGTCGATGAACGCGGGCCGATAGCTCGGTTCAACCAGGAAGCTGTTGTATTCGACGACGACGCTCTCGCTGACCGGATCGCCCGCAGTGCCGAGGTGGCGGGTTTGCAGTGACAGCAGCGGGGCCTTGCGCTCCGAGCTTTCGGTGTAGAGGCAGATGCCGAGCAGCTGGCCGTGGTCCTCGGCGATCAGGAACCGGTAGTACACGGTGTCGCCATAGTGCGTCAGCCACGTGCGGGTCCAGGCTTCGCTGGCCATCAGAGGTGCGGGCCCGACACGCTGTTCGAGTTCGCGCCAGAGGGCCAGAGCAGTCGACTGGTCCTTCGCTTCGAGCACGCGCAGCTTCAAGATCGACGGACCGGCGACGGTTCGAAGGGGGGCGGGCGGTGGTGAAGTGATGGTGGTCATGTGTGTCGTAGGACGGGCCCATTGGCCCGTCCTGGTGTCCTCAATGTTCACGGTTGCTGGCTCGGGACTTGGACGGGCAAATGTGCCCGTCCTGCGGGGAGTGACTCTTCGCCGCGCTGCATGAGCCACACGATCGGATAACCCGTGGCGAGCAGGACCACTCCTCCGGCAGCGGCGATGGAGAGCAATGTGAGCCAGCCATCGGGGTAGCCCTGGCAGTGGATGAACTCACAGAAGCCCCACAGCGCGGCCAGCGGGGCGAGGCAGGGGAGCAGCGACCTTTGCAGCAGGTCGCGCTTCCGGATGCCGACCTGACGGCAGGCATAAGGCAGGAACACGAGCAGCTCGACGAACACCAGCGGCATGAACGTGCCCCAGGCGACGCCCTCGATCCCCCAGCGGAAGACGAGGGCCAGCGAGAGGGCGAGATTAGCCACCGCCTCGGCGATGTCGATCAGCGACGGGATGCGGACATTGCCCATGCCGAGCATCGCCTTGCGGAGGACGACCATCGGCAGGGCCACGATCTGGGCGGCGAGTAGAATCAGCAGCACGCGGTGGCTCTGCTCCAAGCCGGTCCCGATCCAAGTGCGAATCAGCATCCCGCCAAAGTAGGCCGACCCGATGAAGAACCCGGCGACCAGCACGAAGGTCAGAGCGACCATGCGCTCCACGACCTGGGCCAGTTCGGTGTGCTTGCCTTGGGAGTGCAGTTGACCGGCCTTGGGCAGGACGACTTCGCCGATGCGGGCGATCGGCTCTTGAATCATCTGGCAGATGCGGAGCGCGATATAGTACGGCTCGACCTGATTCGTGCCGAGCGCGAAGCCGATGACGACGGTGTCGGTCAGATAGATCAACTGCTCGGCCATCAATCCGACCGCGCTGTAGCCGCTGAACGAGAGGCACTCTCGCAACGTCTCGCGGGAGACGTGCGAGCGACGCAGTTGTAGAGTCGGCACCTGGCGATAGGCCAGTCTCGCCATCAGCAGATTCTCCAGAACCGTCACGCCGCAGAACAGCAGCGACAACGTCGTCAGCTCCGGCCTGAGTTTCAGACACCCGATCGCCAGCCCGAACCGGAGGACACCGGCCCCGACCTCGATCGAGCGTTTGAGGCCGACTCGCTGCGTCCCGATCAGGATGCCGCCGAAGACGCTGCCGATCATGCCGATGGCGGTCGAGAGCCCGTTAATGAGGATCACGGCCTGGACCTCACCGACCGGTTGCTGGCCCCAGCGATTCATCCAGGGAGCTGCGAGGCACAAGCCGCCTGCGAGCAGCAGAACCAATCCGGCCATGCAGGCGTAGACGGCGAAGATCGTGCTGGTGACCTGGTTGAGTTCGGTCCACTCCTCCTTCGCGACATGCTTGGCCACATAGCGGCAGATCGTGGCCCCGAAGCCGAGATACAGCAGCCCCGTGTAACTCGACAACGAGTTGACGAAGACCCACACCCCATACGCACCGGGAGCCAGAGTGTTCCGCACGAAGGGCAGCATGACGAAGCCGATCGCGACCATGACAACATGGGCGACCCAACTGGCCAGGATGTTTTTTCGCAAGGACATGGGGGGATCGTTGAGGGTTGATCGTTGAGGGTTGAGGGTTGAGGGTTGAGGGTTGATAGGGGAGGAGGGGAGGAGGGGAGGAGGATTGAGTATCGAGGTTGCCTCCCGACTCCCGACTTCCTACGCTCCCTGGTTCCTCATGGCCCGGCGGAGGTCGAGGAGGGGACGGGGAACGAACGTGGCCATCCAATGGATCAGGGCACTCAGCGACGGCTCTCGCGACAGCACGTTGCTGTAACAGTCGCGGGCCGCCTTGAGATCGCGCGAGTGGAACAACGCAGCACCCCAATCGGCATAGATGGCGGCTTGCTTGCGAGTGACCTTCTCGTCATCAATCCCACAGAGCAGGCGGATCTTCTCGACGTTGTTCAGCTCGCTCCGCACCATGCGGCCAAATTGACCGGACAGGTTGTTGGGAGCCGGGGTGTACTCGAACAGCCTCTCGCGGACCACGCGAAACTGGAAGCCGCGATGACGGAGTCTCAGCCACAGGTTGTAGTCCTCGACCGCCATGATCGAGCGGTCTTCATCAAAGCCACCCACCGCATCGAAGTCCCGCTTGCGAACCAGCACGCTCGATGTCGGAACGGTGTTGCGGATCCAGAGGTCGTCGAAAGTCTGGTCATCCGGTACGAGCTGGGTGTTCTCATCGAGCGTGCTGCAGGCGTACAGCAGGGTGATCGAGTCATCGATGTGGGCGACCTGCCGCTCCAGCTTGTTCGGCACCCAGCCATCATCGGCGTCGAGGAAGGCCAGCCACTCGCCGCGGGCCTCGCGGGCCCCGGTATTGCGGGCCGAGGCGGGACCGCCGTTGGCCTGGCGAATCACACGCACGAGATCGCCACACGCGGCAGCGACTTCCGCCGTGTTGTCTTTCGACCCGTCGTCGACAACGAGGATCTCCAGCGGACGCAGCGTTTGCTGCTGGGCGCTGCGGATCGAATTCGCGATGAATGCCTCGGCCTGGTAGGCGGGCATGATGACGCTGATTGTGGGGGATGGAGCAGACATCGAGGTCTCGAATGAAGTTCCAGGGATGCGATGACGACGGTGAGAGGTGAATGAGACTCACCCAAAGCGGGCGAACACCCGCACGAACACGAAGAACGACCCCAGGAGGGCGACGCTGGCGAACACCAATCGCTGAGCCAGCGGCTGACTGAGTTGTTGCAGTGGTGCCGGGTGGGAACGATAGAACCCCGCCAGGTTCATAAACACCGCCAAAGTGCCGACGATCATGTAGGTTGTCGGCATGTAACACCGGGACAGCGACATCATCGACATGCACCATCCGGCTCCCATGCCAGCGAGGTACGGCATCATCCGCCGCAGTTCCTCGTGATCGATCCGCTGCTTGTTGCGAATCATCGTGAACATGCCCCACGCCGGAATGAAGAAGCAGCCCAGGAATAACGTCCCGCCGATGAACCCCAGTTCCACGTACGCATGCACATAGGAGTTGTGAGCCACCAGTCCCGCGACCTCCGCATACATCCCTTCGCCAATCCCGAAGAAGAAGCGGGCGGTCTTGAGTTGGTTCAAACCATCGGACCACAGCTGAATGCGCTGCTGTCCGGTGCCTCCGGAGAGGTCGATGTTCCCTTGTCGGCCGAGCGCCACGGGGATGGCCAGTGCGCCCATGCCACCAATGACGCCTGCCACTTGGCCCCCGTAGCGCGTGGCCAGATAGGCCATGAGGGCGACGCCACCCGCGAGGAGTCCGCCTCGGGAGTGCGTCAGAAACAGGGCGTAGCCGCAGATTCCCAGAGCGGGGATCCACAAGTACCGCATGCCGGTCATCTTCGGATCGGTCATGAAGTACAGACAGAGAATGCTGGTCATCACGATCAGTTGGGCCATGTCGTTCGGGTCGTGGAAGAACCCCAGTCCGCACAGGCGAAAGTACCACTCCACATCGCCGTCAGCGCTCATTTCGTCGTTTTCCGGGGAGTGCCTCAACAACTTGGGGTCGTCGGGGCCCAGATCGCGTTCCTGGTTCTTGACCTCCCAGATGTCAGCCCGCCCGCTCCAGTCCTCTACGAACTGGCGGTAATCCATGACGGAGTACCCGATCATGAAGACGGAGCAAAGGACGCAGTTCAGCAGGAAGCCCCGCAGACGCTGCGGGGTGTTGATGACCGCGACCAAGGTTAGGTAGTACAGACAGACCTTGGCCATCATTTCGAAGCTCTTGACCGCTCCCCCGACATAGCCCAGGGAAAGATGTGATGTGGCCGTCGCGACAGTGACGCCGAGGACACACAGGTTGATCGGCTGTTGAACCAGCGTGTGAAGGCGGACCTGATTGTGGATCTGGCGAATGGAGCAAATCATCGCCCCCACGATCAGGATGAGATAGAGCTGCACATTCCCCATCGCCGGAAAGAGTTCGGCGGGGCGGATGTACAGAGTCGAGTTGGCGAGCAGGAACAGAACGTAGGCCATCACGATGCCTTGAGGAGACCGGCGTGGACGCATGTCTGCGCGCACCGTCCCGGTTGGGAACTCTAGGTCAACTCTGCCTCATGATTGTGAAATGTCGCCAGAGGGAGACACAGAACGGTGAGGTTTCGCACCAGAGGAAACGGCGACATGGCCGGAAAAGCGGCACAAGCGGTAAAGCCGTTAAAGATGGGAGATGGAGAGCAGATGTCACGTTCAGAGGTGGCCCAACCCAACTCAAAGACCAGCGAGCCGGGCGGCGTTATCCCTCGGACTCTTTCGCCCGCCGCCAGCGTCAGCGGTTTGTTGTTCGCCCACCCGGCGTCACGTTACTTCAGCGTCGACCGGATCACGAAGGACCAAGTGGAAAGCTACGCCACCCGCAGCGGCCAGACGGTGGCCGAGGTCGAACGCTGGTTGATGCCGAACCTGGGGTATTGAGAGCAGTGATTGACTGTCGGCAAACAGTCACGGGGAAATTGCGACAAGGGGGTTTTGATCACCAGCAACATTCGTCTCTGAGATGTTCGTTTACCTCCTTTGATTCGCAGGGTAGAATCAATTGTCCAGTCACAGGTGATTGCAGAGTCTGCCGGTCCAACCAATGCCCACAGAACAACTTCCAACTTATGATCGCCCTCCGGTGATCGAGAGAGTGCTGAGCGCTCAGTTTGAGGCGATTCAGGGGTTTGGGGTTGCGCAACTGGGTGCATTCTGGGCGTCGCTGGGGCCAGAATGGCCTGATGCATACAACACAGGGCCACTCCCAATCGTGATGGAAAGGTTTGGGGATGACGTCCAATGGGAAATGCCACAGTTGCAGTTGAAGATTTCAGAAGTCAGTGAGCCTTCATTGCGATGTATGATTCGCAATTCAAGCCGAACTCGATTGATTCAGATTCAGAATGGTCGATTGATTTTGAACTGGACTGGGGATTCCGGCGGTGAGTACCCTCGTTATGATATTCTGAGGGCTGAGTTCCTGACTCACCTTGACCAGTTGACTGAGTTCCTGCGAAAACACAACTTGCCGAGTCCCATTTTCGACCAATGGGAAGTCACTTATCTCAATCATGTCCCCAAGATGAGCATTTGGAAAAAAGCCTCCGATCTCTCATTCTTCAAGCCACTCAAATCGCTACCACCCGATGTTGATGGTTGTGAACTTGAAGAGGTCAGTGCTGCATTGGCCTTTGTGATTCCCGAGATGAAGGGCAGGCTGCATGTGAATGTCAGACGAGGCAAACGGCCAGATTCTACAGAGGTCGTCATATTGGACTTCACGGCTCGCGGACCTCTGCTGGCGGGTGAGCAATCGGCAACAGAGCGTTTGCTGCAAGGGATTGACCTCGGAAGAGAAACCATCGTAGGCTCCTTCCGCGATCTGATGAGTCACGAGGCGAACTGTCATTGGGGGTTACGCGATGGTTGCTCTAGCTGAAACATCAACATGGCATTCCAACAATCAGCCATCTCCTTCGAGGGAGTACTGTTGTGAACAGCCACAATCGCGATTCAACACGCGATTGATGGAACAAAGACATGGCGTTTCAGCCGCTTCAACGATTGCTACTCAAGTTGGCAATTCTCGACTTGCGTTGCCTGTTTCGGAATGTAACCGCAGATTGCAGCTGTGGGCGAACTACCGTGGGCAAGAGGACGAAGACGGAATCGTCTGGCCATCGAGTGTTGCTCTTCACAAGACGCTGAAGTTCCTTTCGGACTTAGACGACGCTCCGATGCCAATGTTCATGGCACCCGACGGCGATGGCGGGATCTCGCTGGAGTGGCGAGCCGGGAACTGCTCGACACGAGTTCTGATTGACTCGGATGGCGGATTGATCCAGCGGAGGTTCCGGGATTCGCAGTTGATTGACACTCGATCTTGCTGATGGGGAAGCACTCCAGATGGCGGACTCCTCTGACGAGATACTCGACAGTGAGTTTGTCATGCGCCGTGTTCCCGTGAATTGCAATTGGTTTGATCCTTTACGGGGCCTGATGATGGATGCGTATAAGCCACACAGGACTGCCGATGAAAACGGCCTGTCGGTGAGTCGAATGCGGTCAGAGACGCATCCGGAGTTCTTGACTCCAATGATGGCCGCTCAGATAGGACAGTCAAAGGCCGGGTATTACTTGGCGATCGTTTCTGCAAAGGCATTGCGAGAAGCCGGAATGGAAGTCGTTGCCGCCCCCATAATTCCGGAGGATCCTGGGCACGCCCTGATTGTCAGTCTGCGTTCAAGTAACAGGAACAGCAATGAAGTGGCCGAATGGACACAGATTCTCGCCGAGCGATTGACGACCAAAGTCGAAGGTCCGTTCCTGAAAAGCGTGGATACGTGAACGCCGGTGGAAAGCTACGCGTCCCGCAGAGGCCAGACCGTGGCCGAGGTCGAACGCTGGTTGATGCCGAACTTGTGGTATTGAGGCATTCGACTCTCCTGGCCCTCACCCCGCGATCGATACCAATCCACAGGTGGATACGTTGCGGGGATCGGCCAGGGGCACCGGGAGGTCGGGGTATCGCCATATGGAGAATGGACCTCACGGTCGGGCGATATTCCGCCTGCCTCGTTGGCTGGCCTTCGGGGCGGATACAATGCGAGAGTCTCTACCCGTCCTGCCATTGTTGAAGGAACTCCCCCTGTGCCGCATGTCACGCTACTTCTGATCCAGGGGGCCGATCAGGGGCAACGGTTCGAGTTTACACAGGACGAGATCACCATCGGACGCGGGGCGACGAATGACATCCGCCTGCATGACACGGAGTCCTCGCGGCGGCATGCCTTCCTGCGGTGGACGGAGGACGAAGGCTGGCGCGTCATCGACGAGGGGAGTTCCAACGGCACGTTCGTCAACGGCTCACTGACCCGCAAACGCACGCTCCGCGACGGCGACCAGATTCAGATCGGTCGCTCCATCCTCGTCTGCCACTTCGCCAACCGCGTTCGCGAAGCTGCTGACCGCGTGCAACTGATGGGGCCGGAACATCCGGCGGACCAGTCGCGGATCGTGTCACAAGCCCACGGCGATGCCGGGCGGACGCTCGTCGAAGAGACAGCCGCCCGCCTCGCCAGTTCTCCCCACGCCGGGGCGAATCTGCAGCTGTTGTATCGCATCTCCGAAGAGGCGGTGCGGCCCACGGGGTCGCTGGATGAGGTGTTGCAGAAGATCCTCGACCTCACACTGGGAGCGGTCGGGGCCGATCGCGGCTGCATGTTGGTGGCGGATAGTAAGACGGACCGCATCGAGCCGCGGGTGGTGGCCTATCGAGTGGGGACCGATGCGACCGAGCGCATCCCGCTGTCGACGAGCATCGTGGAGCATGTGATCCGGGGCGGGGTCGCCGTGCGCACGACGGACGCCCGGCATGACCGCCGTTTCGAAGAGGCCCCTAGCGTTCTGCAATCGGGGATTCGCGAGGCGATGTGCGTCCCGATGCAGGGTCGGTACGAACTGATGGGGGTGATCTACGTCGACACCACGACCCCCTGCCTGGACGCCCAGCGATTCCCCGGCGGGTCGCGGTTCAATGAGGAGACGCTCAAACTCCTGATGGCCATCGGTCGGCAGTCGGCTCTGGCCGTCGAGACGAATCGCTTCCAGCAGGCGTTCGTCCAGGCCGAACGACTGGCCGCCGTGGGCCAGGCGATCGCCATGCTCAGCCACCACATCAAGAACATCCTGCAAGGCATGAAAGGCGGCAGCCACCTGATCGGGATGGGTCTGAATGACGAGGACGACGCCCTGATCCGCAAGGGGTGGGGCATCCTCGAACGCAACCAGGATCGCATCTACAACCTCGTGATGGACATGCTGGCCTTTGGCAAGGAACGCCGGCCCCGGCTTGAGCGGGGGCATGTCAACAAGTCGGTCGACGAGGTCATCGAACTCATCCAGCAGCGGGCCGATGAGCAGGGGGTGACGATCCGGACTCAGTACGCCACCGACATCCCGGAGACCCTGTTCGACCTGGAGGGGATTCACCGCGCGACGCTGAACATCCTCATCAATGCCCTGGATGCCCTCTACGGGTCCGAGTCGCCGACCATCGAGATCGAGACTCGTTTCGATCCCAAACAAGATCAGGTCAGCATCATCGTCAGCGACAACGGGCCCGGCATCGACCCGGTGGAGCAGACGAAGTTGTTCAACTTATTCGAGTCCTCGAAAGGTTCTGCGGGGACGGGGATCGGACTGGCAGCGAGTCAGAAGATCCTGCGCGAGCATGGGGGCGAGATCACGGTGGAAAGCCAGCCTCAAGCCGGAGCGAAGTTTACGCTTCAGTGGCCCGCACACCGCGAGGAACTGGACGGACTCGAGTCGGCGACGATGTAGGCGATGGCGCCCCGCGTCCCTTCGACTAAGCGAGCCGGGTGGCGTCAGCCCCCGGACTCTTCCGCCCGACGCCGAAGTCTAGGGGTGACGCGGCTGGCCGTTCGATAGCGAGCGTTGGACGTAAGTCCAACATGCTGGGCGACGCGGTTCCGCTCCCCGAACGCGGCTTGGTGAGAGAACGTCGCTCGGGCACGGGGGACTTACGTCCGCCCGCTCGCTGTCGTTTGGCCCGTAGGATGGGCAATCCTGCCGGTCCACGAGCGATGTTCGCGCGTCGAGAACGAGTGGCGTGGGACGGTGGTGATCGGCTGCCCACGTGGACCCGCTATAGCGGGTCACATGTCGCGGGGACGGGCAGCATTGCCCATCCTCCGAACGACGTGGAATGCTCCGCTTCGAAGACTTCGCGTCGCAGCTAAACGGGAGATAGCGAGCGTTGGACGTAAGTCCAACGTGCTGGGCGACGCGGTTCAGCTCACTGACCCCGCCAGGCTGGACGCTCACGCGAACACACTCCACCGCGATGAAAACGCCGTTTTACCAGGCCACCACCAGCCCCTCTCCCAGGGGGAGAGGGGAGCAGGAGGTCGTCTGGTGAAGTCGGTCACGTGACCCACGCCGAGTGCCCCAAGAAAAACGCCTCGCAAGAGCGAGGCGTTTTCCGGTCATTCAGGCGTCGTGGTGAGCACTGTTCGAGAAACAAGAATCGTCTTTCGCTCCGCGAAAGACCGGCCTTTCGCGGAGCGAAAGGCGACAATCGGACAGTGACTCCTCGAGCGATCCTTAGCGGTCGCCGCGATCTCGGCCACGGTCCGGTCCACGGTCTCGGTCACCGCCACGATCACGGTCGCTGCCACGGTCGGGAGCAGG
>JAYTFV010000321.1:0-2966 GCA_043734065.1 Planctomycetota bacterium | reverse complement strand
GTTTAAGCAAACTCTGGCCAGCCGACGCAGCCGTCTGCGACCCTCGGGAGTGGTCGTCACGACATCGTATGTGACCAGAACGAACATTGCGATCCTCGGAGTGTGGTGGGGGATGTCGGGGGAGCGCTCCACTACGCAAAGCCTTCGCGTCGCAGCTAAACGCATTACTTGAGGATCAGGGCGGGGTAGTCGGGGAGATCCCCGCGCAGGTGTCTGGCAAGGAGACGCGCCTGGACATGTGGCAACAGTCCGACAGTGACCTTCTCGTTCAGAATTGGGTGCGTCACGACATCACGTTTCCGCTGGGTGAGGGCGCTCAGGAACGCCTTGCGCGTGGCGGCGTCCATTTGGACCGCTCCGCCGGGTTGAACCACGAATCCAGTGGGGTGGACTTGTTTGAGGTTGATGAGTGCCAGGACCAGTCGGTCGGCGATCACGGGGCGGAACTCCTCCAGCAGATCCAGGGCCAGTGACAGTCGGCCTGGACGGTCCACATGCAGGAAACCCACAGCTGGGTCGAGGCCCACGGATTCGAGGGCACCGGCCATCTCGTGCGTCAAGATCGCATAGCCGAACGAAAGCAGGGCGTTGACCGCATCGAGGGGCGGACGGCGTGTGCGGCCCGACATGACGAACCCTTCTCGCTGTTGGCGGATCAGCAGGTTGAACACGTCGAAGTAGTTCCGAGCGGCATCGCCTTCGCAGCCTCGCACCGAATCGAGGCTTTCGGCTCGGGCCAGTGTGTCGAGGGCGTTGGCCATCTTCGTGGCTGCCAGTTGCAGTTCGTCGGATTCGGGAGGAGCGGTCGATTCGCGGGCGGCACGCAGGACGTTGAGCCGAGAGTTCTGAACCTTGGCGGCCACGATCGACCGAGCGATGCGCAGGCAGGCCACCGGATCATCCGCGCGGCGATATTGCTCTCGTCGCAGCAAGACGTTTCCGGAGATGGCCGAGACCAATCGCGACAGAAACCGACCATGCTCCGTGAAGAACGACAGAGCCAGCCCCCGCTCGGCACACTCGGCCATCAAGCCGGGGCTGCACGAAATGCGGCCAAAGCAGACAATGCCCTCCAGATGATGCAGCGGGACCGTCAGCTTGGTTTCCTTCTCGACTTTGACGCGGACGGTTTCGCCCTCTTTGGCGAGATAGGCTCCCTGCGTCTGGACGTAGAGCGTGTTGGCATGCGTCTTCATTCAGAGTCCCCGGAGAGCGATGCGGGCTGGAGCAGATCGGCCATGTAGGCCCGGATGCGTCGGCCCTCGATTAACGCCGAGGGCAGGCAGATGTCGTACACGGAGCATCCCTGGCACTGCGGCTTGAGCACCGGGGGCGGTGTGATCCCGGAGGCGAGTAAGGCATGCAGCCGTTCCGCCGTGGCCAGTGTCAGGGCACGTAGTGCGGGCGTGAACGTGACCTCGCGGCGACGCTTGGACTGGATGTGAAAAATCGCTCCACACGGCACGGCGACGCCCAGCATCTCCTCCAGACACAAGGCTTGGGCGCAGAGTTGGACATCATCGTTGTCCCACTTCTTCCGCTTGCCGCGCTTGTACTCGACAGGAAACGGCACGCCATACGTAGTCGCGTCGCTCGGACGCTCCGCGCCGCTGGCAAGCGTCGAATGCGAGTCGTGGAGCGACTCGCCCACATCATGAAACTCGACCACATCCGCCTTCCCGACGAGCCGCAGCTGATCCGAACGGAGCCACATCCCATGCACTTCGCGCCCGTTCTCAGACTTCCATTCCACCGGCCTGTCCGCCCGCTCGTGCGACAATGTGCCCGAAACCGTGTGGGCATTGTCGACCCACACGTTCTCGATGCGAAGCAACGCACACCGCCGCTCGCAGTAGAGTAGGTGGTTTAAGGCGGAGAGGGGCGGGTAATCGTCGGCAGAAATGTCATTCATCGGGTCATGTCTCCGACAGGAGTTCCCATGTTGGACGATGCTATCCCACGAATCGGTGAAGGGTGACTCCCGTCGGAACGGATGCCGCATCGACACTGATATTCAGCTTGTAGTCGGCGAAACTACGCGGAGCGGCATCGATTCCGAGTGGGTCGACTTTGATGAGGTCGAACAGTTCGTGAGCCGGGGCGTTGCCAAGCATGGACGCGTGTTCAAAAACGTACAGCCCGCGAGTACACATCAAGCCGCGACTTGCGGAACGGTCGATTTCCCACATCAGTCCTTTGAGCGACTGCCACAAGAGTTCGAGGTCTTCAGTGGTGAAGCCTGTCGACTTCGCGAGGTACGGATTCACGAATCCGTAGCAGCGATACAATCCATATGGAACCGTGTTCTTGCGGCCCATCGTGCCGGTGACAGAGCCGTCTTTCTGGACTTGGCTCTCGGCGTCTTTCTCGGTCGTGACCGACTTCCGCGTGATCGAAAACTCCAGCGGAACGATGGCGTCGACCGAACGCGCAAATGTGATTTGGACGGGGCCTCGCACCTGTCCGCAATTCACGCCCGTCGTCATCACCGCCCCGAAGGCACGGATGTCGTAGAAGTTGCCGCACATCCATTGTCGAGCGGCGGTCGTCTTGTCGGCTCCGGCTTTCGGGTCTTTGTCGTCCGACTTGGCTTTCTTCTTGTCGCCGCTGCCCAAACCGAGAGCGTCGTAGGCGCGCTGATGCTGAAGATTGAGGACACGGTTTTCATACGCGGCGTCCTGCGTCTGAAAGTAAAGCTCGCAACCCGGACGACCATCGGCAAGCAGCGAGATCGCGTTGCGAATCTTGCGCTTGAGGCAGCCATCCGTGACGAGACCTTGCAGCGATTGCGGGTCGATGCGCGGCATGTTCCCGGCATCGGGATCGCCGTTCGGGTTGCCGTCCGCAACATCGAACAGCAGCACGAAGTCGTAGCGGCGATCAACGGGATTGGCGGCGGTCGTGGTAGTCATGGACAGAATCTCTTGCAGGGTGAATGGGAATTGGGGAGTGTGGTGAGCCGGAGG
>JAYTFV010000320.1:0-18725 GCA_043734065.1 Planctomycetota bacterium | reverse complement strand
ATCGCCGACGAAGAAGGACGGGCCAATGGGCCCGTCCTACGACTCGCGATCCTGTTCTTCCTGGCCGTCTGCCCTGCCCTGCCTGCCGCGGAAACTCTCCTTCATCCCAACATCGTGTTCATCCTCTGCGATGACCTCGGGTACGGCGATGTACAGTGCCTCAATCCCGACGGCAAGATTGCCACCCCGCGCATGGACCAGATCGCGAACGAGGGGATGACCTTCACCGATGCCCACAGCGGCTCGGGGGTCTGTTCGCCGACACGGTATGGGGTGATGACTGGGCGGTATGCGTGGCGGTCAAAGTTGCAGAGTGGTGTCCTCGGAGGACTGAGTCCGCGACTGATTGAGCAGGACCGGCTGACCGTGGCCCAGATGTTGAAGTCGGCCGGCTACCACACCGCGTGTGTCGGCAAGTGGCATCTCGGGATGGACTGGGTCAAGCTGCCGGGCAAGGAGGTCTCGGAACTCAGCATTGAGCCGCTGGACCAGAACCGGAATGTCGACTACTCCCAGCCGATCACGAACGGCCCCAACGCGGTCGGGTTCGATGAGTACTTCGGGATCAGTGCCTCGCTCGACATGGTGCCGTATGCGTTCATCGAGAACGACCATCTCACCGCCCAGCCGACCGAAGAGAATGCCTTTGCGATGATGTTCGGACGCAAGGGCGGTAAGACGCGACTCGGCCCCGCCGCCCCCGGTTTCGAGGCCCGCGATGTCCTCCCCACGCTGACCCAGCGAGCCCTCTCGATCATCAAGGCGCGCGGTCAACCCGCACATCACGGCCAGCCGTTCTTCCTCTACCTCCCGCTGGCTTCACCGCACACGCCCATCGCCCCAACATCGGATTGGCAAGGCAAAAGCCAGCTCAATCCGTACGCCGACTTCGTGATGCAGACCGACCACTGCATCGGTCAGGTCATCGATGCCATCGACAAAGAGGGGCTGGCAGACGACACCTTAGTCATCGTCACCAGCGACAACGGCTGTGCCCCGCTGGCCGACTTCCCCGAGTTGAAGAAGCTCGGGCACAACCCGTGTTACATCTTCCGGGGAGCGAAGGCCGACATCTACGAAGGGGGCCACCATGTCCCGTTCCTGGCCCGCTGGCAGGGGCAGATCGCAGCCGCCTCGAAGTGCAACGACACGATCTGCCTCGGCGACCTGATGGCCACGTGTGCTGACATCACCGGCACCAAACTCCCCGACACCGCAGCTGAGGACAGCGTGAGTTTCCTCCCCGCGCTGCGAGGCACCGCCGATCGACCGCAGCGACCGGCAGTCGTGCATCACTCGATCAACGGCTCATTCGCCATCCGCGATGGCCAGTGGAAGCTGGCTCTCTGTCCGGGGTCGGGTGGCTGGAGCCAGCCGTTTCCCGGGAAGGAACCAGCGGACGCCCCGCCGGTCCAGCTGTTCGACCTCTCAAAGGACATCGGCGAGCGGACGAACCTCGTCGATCAGCATCCGGAGCAGGTGACGCGGCTGACGCAGTTGATAGAGCAGTTCATCGCCGACGGGCGGAGTACACCGGGCGAGTCGCAGGCCAACGCCGTGCCGGTAAAGTTGATCAAGGAGGGGCCGAAGAGGGTCAAACCGAAGTTGTAGAACGGGCACATTTGCCCGTCCGTCCCCAGCCCCGAAGGGGCGTCACCCGGCAGCCCAGGGTGCAGCGGGCCAAGCCCGCGAAGCCCTGGGTATCAAGGGCGTACAACAAATCCCTTCAAGGCCCAACGGGCCGCCACCGGGTATCGGAAGGCACACACGAGGTTCGCCGAAACGAGTCACAGCCCGTTGGGCCTCTCCTCCAAACTCGTACTGAACTCCCAGGGCTGCGCTGGCTGCGCCTGCTTCACCCTGGGCTTTCGAGTGAAGCCCCGTGGGGGCCGAGGAGCAGAACGGACGGACAAATGTGCCCGTCCCACGAACACTTACACCCCACTCAGGATTAGCCACGTCGGGGCGACCATAAAACTTGATTTCGCCTTGAATTCTATGGGCGATTGAAATTGTTTCAGGTCTCCGTTGATGTTAATCATAATCCCAATCAATGTGATCTTGACATCCTGATGTCGGTCGACGACCTCCTCCATGAAATCCGTCAACTGAAACATTTCTGTTTCGGTACTCCCTGACTGAGAACTGTGGTGTTGCGTGTAAGGTTTCAATGGCCGTTTCCAATCGACGCTCTTGCGGACGCACTCTCCATTGCTGTACTCCAGTAAGACTTCACTGATCTCGATCGACTGGTACTGTTTGCTCTTATCCCAAAGCTGCAATCGCAGATGGTAAGGGGCTCGATCCACGCTGCAGTGCAACAGAAACGGGATGCCAACCTTGAGAGTTGTGGGAGCCATCCAAGCATCAGATGCCATGCCATCTGCCAATTGAATATCTTTCTGTCCGCCAAAACCTCGATTGCAAAACACAGACATGCCACCGGTAAATTCAATCAGCCCTATGGAATACCCTTGACGAGAAGTGCTGACACAACCCGATTGAGCCAGGAGTACAAACCACAGGACGAGCAGTGACAATCGATTCATGACAGCTGCCCAAAACGAATCGAACCGGGGATCGGTCCGACGAACAATTGTGGAAACTACCTCTTTTCGTCGGATGGTCAAAGAGGTGTCTTGCGGACCAAGGCAAACGGCCACACTCGTCTCTTTAGACCGGCCAATACTGCCAATACGTCCACTCGGGTCGCGTGCGGCTCGTGGACCACGTACGATGAGGGCATCGGGGGCCAATCAGACGGACGGGCCAAAGGGGCCCGTCCTATATTACATGAGGACACCGCATGCGCTGGACCAGCCGACTACTCGCGATCGCGATGACGCTGTGCAGCGTCGTCGCCCAGGCCGATGACGCGCACGACCAGTTCGAGAAGTCGGTCCGCCCGGTGTTGCTCGGCACTTGCTTTAAGTGTCACGGGGGGCAGAAGGTCTCGGGTGGGTTGCGGGTTGACTCGCTGGAGGCACTCCTCAAGGGAGGCGAATCGGGGCCAGCGATTGTGGCCGGGAAGCCGGAGGAGAGTCGGCTCGTAAAGGCGATTCGGCGGCACGAGGATGTCTCCGCGATGCCGCCGGGGAAGACCCTTCCGGCCCCACAAGTCGCGGCCATCGCCCAATGGATCGCAGCTGGGGCGGTGTGGCCACCGACCACGGCGAAGTTTGAGACGGCCAAGCACTGGGCTTACGAACCGGTGCAGGCCCCCGCCCTGCCCTCCACCAAGAACCCCGCGTGGGGCCAGTCGAGTATCGACTCGTTCATCCTGGCCCAGCAGGAGTCACTCGGCCTCTCCCCTGCCCCGCCTGCATCTCGGCAGGTGTTGATCCGCCGCGTGACGTATGACCTCACCGGTCTGCCGCCCACGATGCAGGCGGTCGAGGAATTCGAACTCGACCCGCGCCCGACGAAAGAAGCGTTCGCCGACCTCGTTGAGAAGCTGCTGGCCTCGCCGCAGTACGGGGAGCAGTGGGGACGGCACTGGCTCGATGTCGTACGGTATGCCGACACGGCGGGCGAGAACAGCGACCACCCGCTGCCGCAGGCGTGGCGATATCGCAACTGGGTCATCGACGCCCTCAATGCCGACATGCCGTATGACCAGTTCATCCAGGAGCAGATCGCGGGCGACCTGCTCGCCAAGGATGGCCCGCCCGACCAGTTCGCCAGTCGCACCATCGCCACCGGGTATCTCGCAATCTCTCGGCGGTTCGGCCACGAGATCGACAAGGATCTCTACCTCACCTATGAGGACGCGATCGACAACCTCGGCAAGTCGGTCCTCGGGCTGACGATCGCCTGCAGCCGCTGCCACGATCACAAGTACGATGCGATCACGGTCGAGGACTACTACGGGCTGTATGGCGTACTGGCGAGTACGAAGCTGTCGTTCCCCGGCTGTGAGCCGAAACAGCAGCCGCGCGACTTGATCCCGCTGTTGCCTCCGTCGGAAGTCGCCGCAATTCAAGCTGCGCGGAAGCAGAAGGTCGAGGCCCTCGAAGCGGAACTGAAGCAGCCCGCAGTCGGCGAGCCGGAACTCCTCGCCAAGATCACCGCAGCCGTTGCCGCCACTAAACGCACTCTGGCCACCGGCGAGGTGCCCGAAGCGGGGAGCCTCGACATCGCCTCGACGGACCCGCAGACGCTTCAGCAGATCGCGGTTCACAAGGGGGAGTTGTTGCAACTCACGATCCTCGCGCACGGCAACCACGGGGCAGACACGACTCTCGTAGAACTTCAGATCGACGAGGTCGGCGGCGCGGGACGGACGTGGAGTACCGCTGACATCGTCAACCGTCCTGGCGAGTTGAACCCGCATCCGGGGACGCGGGGCACGACGCCGACTTGGGCGTTCCTGGACCTCAACCAGAGACTGCGCTTGCTGCCGGAGAAGCTCGAATCAAACAGCGGGTCTGACGCGATCAAGGTCTGGCGGAACGGCGATACGCCATCGGTACTCGTGAACTCCAGCGACCAGCCGATCAAGGTCTGGACGACGCTCCCGGCGAAGTCGTTCTTCGTCCACCCCGGCCCGTCGGGTCCGGTGGCTGTGGCGTGGATGTGCCCGATGGATGGCGTGGTGAGGGTGAAGGGCCGCGTGGCCGATGCGCATCCGGGCGGGCCAGATGGAGTGGACTACGCGCTCGACCTGTTCGCGTCGACGGAGTTGGCACCTGCGCTCGCGGCCTTGGCGGAAGGGACACAACTCGGAGCGGCGAACGAGAAGCGTCGGCGTGAGGAACTCGGCCCCGAGCCGGTGATCCCAGTGGCTTATGCCGTCGCGGAGGGGACGCCGGGGAATGCAAAGATTCAGCGGCGGGGCGATCCGGCGGACTTGGGCGATGAGGCCCCGCGCCGATTTCTCGGAGTGCTGGGCGGCGCTGACTTGGCCAGCGCGACCTCCAGTGGTCGACTGCAACTGGCCCGTGCGCTGACCAGTCCGACCAACCCACTCACGGCTCGCGTGATGGTCAATCGCGTCTGGCAGTGGCACTTCGGTCGCGGGATTGTGTCCTCACCGAATGACTTCGGCGTACGCGGGACGCTGCCGACGCACCCCGGACTGCTCGACCATCTGGCGACCGAATTTGTGAAGGGCGGCTGGAGCCTAAAGGCCCTGCACCGCCGCATTTTGCTGAGTTCGACCTATCAACAGGCCACCGGCACCGCGCACGATGCCACATGGCTCACTGCGTTTCCTCGCCGTCGCCTGACCGCTGAGGAACTCCGCGACAGCCTCCTGGCCATCAGCGGACAGCTCGACCTCACCCTCGGTCAGGCCCACCCCTTCCCGCCCCAAAGTACCTGGAGCTTCACCCAGCACGGCCCGTTCGCTGCCGAATACGAGACCACCAAACGCTCCGTCTACATCATGCAAAAACGCAACCGCCGCAGCCGGTTCTTCTCTCTGTTCGACGGTGTTGATCCCAACGCCAGCACGCCGGTCCGCGATGTGACCACGGTCCCGACACAGGCCCTGTTCTTCATGAACGACCCGCTGGTGCATGCCCAGGCCAGCCAGTTCGCGAAGACGTTACTGGCCACCGCAACCACCGACGAGAGCCGACTGCTGATCGCCACGCGAACGCTCTACGGGCGCGAGCCTCGCGACGGCGAACTGGAGGCGTTTCGGGCCTACCGGCAGGAGCTGTCGAGCCTGAGTCCGTCTCTGAAGTCCGGCGATCTCGATCAGGCCGTGTGGGAAAGCTATGGCCGAATACTGCTCAGCAGCAATGAGTTTTTGTACGTCGAGTGACGTGAAGTAGAACGGAAATAATTCCGTTCAGGCCCCCGAGGGGGCAGTCGGTCACTCGGGATGACCGGCTTCGGCACGGGACGAAAATGGGTTATACTGTGCGGAAGTCAAACAGTTCCGGTGGGCCTCCTGCTTCCTGAAAGGAGCGGATCATGCGAAGTCTGTGTGGATGTTTCCAGCTGATGTTGCTGGCCGTGATCCTGCAATGCGGGGAGTCCCTCTTCGCCCAGCAGTTCAGCCCCAATAATCCGTTCCGCTCATACAACATCACTGGAACCAACTACGGTTCACAACAATGGGAGCGGCAGCACTCCCCACAGCAGTGGCAGCCGCGCGCTCAACCTCAGATGAGGGGGGTTCGCCGCTACCGCTGCCGATAGCGCACGGGGTGCCGACGGTTGTCGCCTGGGGAACCCGAGGCGGCGTCCCCGGAAGAGGTTCTGGCATCGAGAGGTTGATCACGACAAACCTCTTTTGCCAAGGCACACCGGTAGGCTCCCAGGCGAGCCAACCGGTGCCCCCCGCGTACTCGCCCGATGGCAAGCTCATCGCAGCGGGTCAGGGCGGAGAAGGCAGCAATGGCAAGATTCACATTCTGGAATCAGAGACCGGCAAAATCGTACGGACCGTCGATGGCCACAAGTACGGCGTCACCGACCTCGTGTTTACCGCCGATGGGAAGCACCTCTTCTCCGCCGGTCGCGATACTCGGTTTCGGATCACGCGTGTGGAAGATGGCAGCAGCGTGGCCCAGATCGGCCAGGAACGCGGCGGCCAGTTCCACGATTGGCTGGCCGCCATCGCCCTCTCCCCCGACGAACGCCGCCTCGCCGCCGCCGACATCTCGGGGCATGTCCAGGTGTGGGATCTGGGGTGAAGCCTGCCCTGTGATGGCAGGGAGGCAGCCTGCTCCCGGAGAAGCAACACCCCACTGTTCGACATCGACGCCAATGCCCCCTCGAAGGATCGTCATGACTCTCAGACTACTGGCTCTCTTCTGCGTGCTGATTGGGCTGCAAGGCGTGGAGCGAGCCGCGGGTCAAGACAAGCCCGCCGCTCCCTTGCCGGGCTTTCGACAGCCTGACCCGAAGTCGCAGCCGGACTTGTTCGTGTGGACCGACACCTGCAACGTGTACGTGCTGCGCGAGGGGGACACGGCGCTGCTGATTGATCTGGGCGATGGCAGCGTATACGACCATTTGGCCGAGATCGGTGTGAAGCGGGTCGAGTGGGTGCTGTTCACGCATCATCATCGCGAGCAGTGTCAGGGGATCGGGCGGGTCGATCGCACCGTCACGAAGGTCGCTGCCCCGCAGGCGGAGCAGGCTCTGTTCGAGAACCCCACCGAATTCCGCAAGTGGTTTCCGAAGCTCGACGACAAATTCTCGGTCTACGGCGCGAGCTATGTCCGCCCGCCTCGCCAGCCGATTCGGCTCGATCAGGCTCTCGATCCGGGTCAGGTCTTCACGTGGCGAGGCCGCGAGATCCAGTGCCTCGACACGCCGGGGCATTCACCGGGGAGCCTGACCTACGTGATTCGTCAGAACGGCCAGACGGTCGCGTTCACCGGCGGCGTCATCCATGACGGGGCGAAGATGTCCACATGGTTCGATACCGAGTGGGACTATGGGTTCGCCAAAGGGATCGACACGCTGATTAAGTCCGTGGAGTTATTAATCGAGCAGAAGCTGGATCTGGTGCTTCCCTCCCAGGGGCCGACAATCTCGAACCCTCAGTCGCAACTGGAAACCTATCGCCAGAAACTCATGGCATTTCGGCAAAGTTATGTGCGGGGCTACCCTGTGTTTGATTCGACCGAGCAGGACCGCGACTCGATCTCGAAACCGACAGCTGTGCCGCTCATCAGCCAGGTGACGCCGCATCTTTATAAACTGAGTCACAAGACACAGGGGAAGAACTTCGCGATCATCGTGGCCGACAGTGGCCACGGGTTGATCCTCGATTGCGGGCTGTTTCCGAAGGCCATGCTCGAAGAGATCATCGTCGGCATGCGGGCGCATCTGGGGTTGAAGGAGATCGACGCCTTCTGGATTTCGCACATGCACGGCGACCATTTTTTGCTGGGTCCAGAGCTGAAGCAGAAGTACGGAGCGAAGGCGTGGA
This sequence comes from Planctomycetota bacterium, assembly GCA_043734065.1. GTDB lineage: Bacteria > Planctomycetota > Planctomycetia > Planctomycetales > Planctomycetaceae > TH-plancto1. The sequence goes on along the minus strand of JAYTFV010000320.1, from coordinate 10,831 downwards.
CGCTCGATCGGATCGTCGACAAGTGCGAGAACCCCCGCCGCTACGACTATGCCGCTCTGGTGTCGGCTTATGGTGATGGCTTCGACGGCATGAAGATCGACAAGGGCTTCCGCGATGGCGAAACGATCGTGTGGGAGGGGTATACGATCCATGTCGACTGGATGCCGGGGCAGACTGAGTTCGGCAATTGCCTGTGGCTGGAGATCGATGGCAAACGCATCGCCTTCACCGGCGACAATCTCTTTGGAAACTCGCAAGACCCGCAGCAGAATGGTCACGAAGCGGTCGTCGCCCGCAACAGTGCGATCTTCGAGGAGGGTTATCTCCTCGGCAGCAAGTATCTTAAAGACCTCAAGCCCGACATCGTGATGGGCAGTCACTCCTACGTCATGCACAACCCGGCAGCGTTCCTGAGCCGCTATCACGAGTGGTCGAAGCAGATTATACTACATTATAAAGACCTGCTCCCCGATCAGGATTACGAATACGGCTTCGACCCCTACTGGGTCTCCGCGTACCCCTACCGTGTCGACTTCAGTGAAGCCGATACGCAGACGATCCGTGTCACCGTCCGCAACTTCCGCGCGACGCCTCAGCGGCACCGCGTCGAACTCAGACTCCCCTCGGGACTGACCGCCGAACCAGCGGTGCTGGAGGGCACGATCAACGGCGAGAGTCGCCAGAGTTATCCCGTCAAGCTGACCGTGAACCGCAACCTCATCCCGGCGGGAGTGCAGCTAGTTTCTTTCGACATCACGCTCGCAGGCAAGCACCACGGGGAGCTATTTGATTTCCTGATTCGAGCGAAAGATTAATTCAGTCCGCGGGGTGGCCTCGGTTGGCTCGCTTGGGAGCCTGCCGGTGTGCCTGGGCACAAGAGGTTCACCGGGACGAGACTCTCGGTGCCAGAACCTCTACCGGCGGCGCCGCCCCGGTCGCCCAAAGCGGCAACCGGGGCACCCCGCCATGTCGAACGCTGCCTGGCGGCTGCCCTCGCTCACGCTTCGGGTTACTGAATTTGGTATCGCCCATGGGCGAATGCACCCGGCGGAGATGACCTGAACTCAGGCCACGAGAGGAAGTGAGTAGAATCCAACTGGTCTGTCAATCACTTTCCCACGCGGCCAATACGGTGCGTTCTGGCTGAACGCTCAAAGCTTCCCCTCGACTGCAGTCTGACAGCGTCACGGAACCACCCCGCGCGGTGCCCAGTGCGACAAGAACTCAGTCATCAGCTGCGACCGATCCTCGTCTTGATCAGATCCAGGATGGTCGGCCACATGTACCAGACGGCAAAGATGGCCGCCGCAATGGCTCCGAGATAGACGATCAGTCCCAGGATCCCCAGCGTGCCGTCGCGGAAGCGGGTCAGCAGGTTCCACCACTTCATGCGGTTGTACTGCTTCTCGATCTTCTTGTATTCGTCGGCGAGCGAGCGGGACTTGTTGGCACTCTGCTGACGGACCAGCATCTTACGCGTATCGTCGTCGAAGGCGGGCACCTGCGTCAGGGGCCGGAACGGTCCCTTGGCCGTCTGGGCCACCTGGGTCCGCTCGTTGAACCGGTCGCTGCGGATGCCCTGCGTCACCTGCGGAGTCGACATCTTGCTGATGTTCGGCTTGCCCGCGGCGTCGACGTGCTTGACGTACCACATCCCGTCCCCGCCGGTCATCGTCTTGCCAGCGTCTGCCGAGGGGGTCGTCGCCTGTGTGGAGGCCAGACCGCGCGCCGCAGGGGCCGCGGTCGAGGCCATCGTGTTCCGCATGTTGGTGGCGGTGGGAGCTGAATTGCCGCGGCGGGCGACCTGGCGATTCGGGTCGTTGATGAATGAGAGTGATTCGCCCGCCAGCCCCAGTGTTTCGAGATCCTTCACGAAGTCCCGCATGTGCTGGTAGCGGTGCTTGGGGTCTTTGGCCATCGCCTTGTCGCAGATCAGGCTCAGCCGCTCGGGCACCTGCGGATTCACACGGTGGGCCGGTTGGAAGACCCCCTTCTCCTTGTTGGTAATCAGTTCGACAATCGAGTCTCCGGCGAACGGCACCTTGCCCGTCAGGAAGTGGTACAGCGTCACCCCGAGGGCATACACGTCGCAGCGATTGTCGACATGCTTGGCGTTGCGGGCCTGCTCCGGAGGCATGTAGTGCGGCGTCCCCAGGCCGGTGCCGCTCTGGGTCATCGACATGTCCTCATCGACTGACTTGGCGAGGCCCAGGTCGGCGACCTTGATGATCCCCTTCTTCGTGACCAGCAGATTGTCGGGCTTGATGTCGCGATGCACCATGTTCAGATCGTGGGCATGCTGCAATGCTTCGGCCACCACGACCGTCACCAGAATTGCATCCGGAACCGGCAGCTTGCCGAGTTCTTCCACCCAGTCCTGCATGCTCTGGCCATCCATGAGTTCCATGGCCACGAAGTTCAGGCCCTTCTCCTCATATACCCCGTAGCATTGCACGACGTTGGGATGGTTGATCTTGGCCATCGCGCGGGCTTCGCGGATGAATCGCTCCATGAAGCCCGGCTTCTTGGCCAGTTCCTTCATCATCACCTTGAGCGCGCAGGGGCGATCGAGGCTGAGCTGCTGGGCCAGGTAGACCGTGCCCATGCCCCCTTGCCCCAGCTTCTTCGTGATCTTGAAGTCGCCGAGGAGTTGCTCCTTGCTGTCTTTCCCGTCGCCCTCTGGCTTCGGGGAAGCTGGCTTCGGCTCGGGTGTTGCGGGCTGCCCCATGACCTGGGTCCTTTCCATGCCCCCGGAAGCGGAGGCTCCCTGGACGACGGTTTCGAAGAGATTGGTGGAATCGACGGTTTTGGAACCTGGGTCAGGCATTGTCATTTCTCGATCCCCATGAGACCCATTGGTCTGAATTCATGCGAGATCGATTATGGACAGAGATTCACTCATTTGCCATCCGAATGCTGTTTGAATCTTGCGTCACCGTGAAGAATGCTGCAAGTGGAGATTTCCGATTTTCAGCTCCCCTGTGATCTCCGCGAAGCCCAGCGTGGTGCAGGCGTTGCCGACTGCTCGGTGACTCCTCCGACATTTCGCAGGACCGGCATGCTGGAGAGAATCGGCCTATTCCGTAAGACTAGCGCGTCCGTTATGCCACGCATCGAATCGTCGAGGAACTCGTGGAGGCTCCTTGACGAGGTGCTGGTTTCGTCAAACACCTCCGATCGGATTCGCGAACCACGCCCCCACTCCCCCACGCCCCCACGCCCCCACGCCCCCACTCCCCCACTTCACCGAGATCCCTTGACATGCCGCCCCGCATTGCCCCTCGACTGCGCGGACTCGTCGGAACCGAGTTCGTCCGGCTGTGCGGGCTGCTCTCGCTCTGCCTCGTACTGAGCGTGATGACGTTCCGTGAGCAGCATGATGCCGATGCCAGCGCGGGCCGCCGACTGGCTCGACGGGCCTTGGAACTGAAGCCGGAGCAGGTGCTAATCGTGATCCCCGTCGCTGCGAGCGAACCCGCTGTGGGTCAAGCCACGGGCCACACCGTTCACTCCGCCGAGGGCAGCTTCGACGCGTTTGCCCAGGCCATCGAGTCGACCTTGAAAGAGCAACACGTCACCGTCCATACCGCCCGCGGCGATGCTCGCGAGGTCCGCAAAGTCCTGGCGTCTCTCAACTCCGCTGACCAGCCTCTGGGAGCCATTCTCACGACGCACGAGGCCGCCCAATGGCTGCTGTTTGAAGACCTGGCCGTTGAATTCCCCGCCCTCGGCCAGCCCCCCCTGCTCTCCCCCCAGGCGTACCGCTGGCCCGATTTCCTCAAGGCCCGCAACCTGTTCAATATTGCCGACCAGATCGCCGTCATCGCCGTCGTCGCGATTGGCATGACGCTGGTCATCATCACCGGCGGCATCGATCTCTCCGTCGGCAGTTTGATCGCGCTGGCAGCTGTGACGTGCTGCCTGCTGATTCAAGACTATGGCGGCGGGGTCGCGGCCAGCAGTGGCATGATGGTCGTCTGCTCCCTCGCTGGCATCGCTGCGGCTGCCAGCCTGGGATTGTTCAATGGGCTGCTCATCACGCAGCTACGGATGCCGCCATTCATTGTGACCTTGTCGACGATGCTGGCGGTGAGTGGAGTGGCCTACATGCTGACTGGGGGCGAGTCGGCCTACAAGATCCCACCGGCGTATACGTGGCTCGGGCGCGGGACGCTGATGGGGATCCCGAACTCGGTTCTGCTGCTGGGCGTGCTGTATGCGGTGGCCCACTTTGTGATGACGCGGACCACGGGCGGGCGTTACTTATATGCCGTCGGTGGGAACCGCGAAGCCGCTCGACTCTCCGGGATTCGGACCGAACGCGTGCTGCTCGCCGCGTACGTTTGCTCGGCACTGCTGGCCGGATTCGGAGGGATCATCATGGCCTCGCAACTGCAAAGCGGTTCGCCGATGTTCGGCCAGATGTATGAACTCTACGTGATCGCAGCGGTTGTCGTCGGCGGGACGAGCCTGACCGGAGGGCGTGGGACGATGCTCGGCACGCTGATCGGAGCGTTCATCATCGCGGTGATTCAGAACGGGATGAACCTACTGCGAGTAGAGAGCTACCTGCAAAAGGTCGTGCTGGGACTGGTAATACTGGTCGCCGTCGGCATCGACCAGCGCCGCGGGCGGGCCGGCGAGCGCTGAACATCCAAATCCCAGGGGTGGCGACCCCTGGGCTTTCGAGTCTCATGTCTCCACCCGTCGTTCACTCGGCAGATTCTTTGGTGAATACGGCACCGGCAGCTTCCCGCCATGCGTCCAGTCGCCGCCCGAGTCCATGCGATCGATGACCGATTGATGGACCACCGGGCTGATCAGTGTGCCCTGCTCGTCCCGTTCGACCAGGATGGTCCGATGTTTCCAGAAATTCGGACAGTGCCAAGCGACTCCCTGACACTCCGCCGAGTACCGACGTTGCGGCACCAGTTCCAGCAGGTGCCACTGCTTTTCCAGGGACTCGTGCCGCATACCGAGCGGATCGGCGGGCGGATGGTCGGGGCCTGCATTCGTCAGGTGCTTCCGCTGGACGGGATCGATCTTCAGATCCAGTGCGATCAGCTCTCTGAGCATCCACTCCAGCGAGACCTTGGAGAGTGCTGCCTCCTGAACATGCGGCTTCTCCTTCGATAACTCCGGGTATCCGCCTCCGACATCGGAATGCACGCCTGCGAACCAGACCTGCTTGAAGCTGAGGTGTTGACTCCAGTTGTGGGGGAGAAACGGTTTCGCCGCGAACATCGACCGATGCTCATCGATCGCCATGGCATGCCGCACATGCTGGATCGAGGGATTGTGGTCGGTATACGGCAGCGACCGCATATCCCACACTGTCCCGAAGGCGCTCACGGTGTCCCAGACTCCGACACAATGGATCTTCACTCCCAGATCGTCCGCAGAGGTCCCGGCGGTACTGTTCTGGACCGCGAACGCCTTTCTGAACACGGCCCCTCCCTGAAATTTTGCGACTGATTTTGGGTTCTCCCCACTGTAGGTCGCCCAGAGCAGTTCACTGAGGTCCTCCAACTCCGGACGCAGGACACCAAACATCTGGATCGCCCCCGCCACAGCCCGCGCGGTGTACGCCCCACGACTGAACCCAACGAGAAAGATTTTGTCTCCCGGCTGATAGTGACGCACGATGAACCGGTAGGCATTCAGGAAATGATGCCGAATGGACAGCCCCATCGCGCTATCAAACCCGAGACTGATGCAACGTCCCCAGGACGTAATCCGGTCGGCGTTGGGGATCGTCCCCACCCCGCCATCGTAGAAGGCGATTTGCTGCTCATCCCGCACCAGCATGCGGTACAACCGCAGCACGTTCGTCGCGTCCCCCGCGATTTCGTTATTGGTCCCATCACAACAGACGACAAGATTCCTGGACATGGCCAGCCCCTGCTCTGGATTCACGGCTCTGGATTCTCTTTCGGAAACACCACGGTCTCAGAATATCCTCTGAAGGTCGAAGAGCAAGAGGAATCCACCCCCCACTCAAACCCAGGCGAGCCAGGCGGCGTCAGCCCCCGGACTCTTCCGCCCACTGTCAGAGTCCAGAGACTAACGCCATCCGGCTTGCCTGATCGGCCAGTCGTCAGCACCACAGACTCGCTTACGCATGGTGCCACTGCTGGCTTGTCCAGCAGTGCCCGCTGGACGTGGAGTTTCCGGGGAACGAGACATGGGAAACCAGCACAGAAATCGGGACGCGGGCGGCTGCGAATCAGGGGACGGGTGGGTCAATGGGGACTTCCCACAGCGAGAACCTCTGTCGCAGAGCCACCCCGGAAGGCCGGAACCCCGGGAGGGAAGATGAAGCATTCCGATGACAACACGAGTCCATTCGGGTATGTTGAACTCGCCAAAGGAGGCCATGATGTCGAACACAACCGATTCCCGTTCGCTGGCAATCAAGCGACCGCAACCCGCCCCGGTGGAATACGCCGGGAAGTGGGTGGCCTGGGATCGAGAGCGCACACGGATCGTGGCCGTGGGCGACGACTTCGCCGTTGTCCGACAGCAGGCGATCTCCGCTGGCCATCGCGTTCCGTGGATGGAAGTGGTTCCGCAACCCCGTGCATTCGTGGGATAACATGCTGTTTTCCTACGCGCCGGTGGAGGTCGCCTCCGCGACGACGGGTGAGATCGAGACCTACTGGCGGCCTATCATTCCGCTCGTCATTCATGGCGAGGCCGACATCGTGCTGTGTTCCGCCTTGGTGGATTCGGGGGCGGATATTTCGTTGATCCCGAAGTCGATCGCGGAGAGTCTCGGTCTCAAATTGCAGCCTTGTCACGGTCCCTCCCCTGTGGCATTCGGCGGAGGGGAAATCAAGACCTACTCCACGGAAGCTGTTCTGCAGGTCAGCGATGGCACAGAGGATGTGGCTTGGCTGGCCCGTTTGTTGATGTTTGAAGCGGATCGATCGCATGAGCAAAATGCTATCCTGGGGCATGTTGGCTTCTTCGAGTTCTTTCGCACGACATTCGACAGCCGTCTCAATCAACTGGAATTGCAGCCATCGCCTCAAGCGAAGTTCATCGAACTCGATGATGATGTTTGAACGCAGGATACCCCTCGGGCCGTTTGCGTTTCGAGCGAGACGACAACTCTCTACGATATGGCCAGCACTCTCATCCTTCGCACAGCAAGGCTCCCCGCATGTTCGGCTTTCTCAGCGGCAAGGACTGGAACGTTCTGGCAGTCATCTTCGAGCGGACCGACCTGTTCACCGTCAGTGGCCAGCGAGTGAAGGGCGGAGACGCCGTGAAGGCTCGCGACGGGGCTCAGGGGCACGCCCGCACAATTTTCTGGGCGGTCTTCGACCAGAAGGGCAAGTTCCTGGAAGGGGCTCCCGGACAAGGGGCGCAGCACGTCCCCGTCGAGACCACCAAGAAGCTGGAACGCGACCTCCGCACCAACCGCACAATCCAGGAAGTCCTCAAGGCCCTGGAGACCGCAGCCACCGACAAGTTGGCCAAACCGCTGGTCTGGATCGGGTATCCGCGGAAGGCCGCGCTGCCGCCGAAAGATGCCCCGGAGGCGTAGTGCGTCGAGCGTGGGACGCTCCGCTTCGAAGACTTCGCGTCGCGGCTCAACTTCCGGGATCGCTTCATGAACAATTCTCAAGTCCCGAATTGTCTCCCCGCGTGGGAGATCGCCGAACTGCCGGAGCCGCAGCCGCTGAAGTGGGAACACTGGACGCGGTTCATTGGGCCGGGCATCGTGATGATGGGGATTCAGATCGGCGGCGGGGAGTGGCTGTTGGGGCCGGACATCACCGCCAAGTACGGCGGCGGGCTGATGTGGATCGCGACGATCGCGATCATTTGCCAGGTGTTCTACAACCTCGAATGCGGGCGATATGCGCTGTACTGCGGGGAGCCGATCTTCACCGGGTTCATGCGGACCAGGCCAGGTCCGAGGTTCTGGATGGGGTTCTTTCTGTTCCTGAATATCAGTGCCTTGATCCCCGGTCTGTCGACACACGGGGCGGCGATGGCAGCTTCGATCTACCTCGATCGACCGCCGGGGGTGGAGGACAAGTGGCTGGTGACGGCGCTGGCGTATCTGTTCATCTTTCTGGTGGCGCTGCCGGTGCTGGTCGGCGGTAAGGTCTACAACATGTTGCAGGCGGTGATGACAGCCAAGGTGGTCGTCGTGCTCGGGTTCTGTTTCGTGATCGGTCTCTGCTTTGTGAGTGCGGAGAACTGGCTGAATGTGTTTAGCGGGTTCCTGAAGTTCGGCACCGTGCCCACGACGGTTGACGGAAAGGACGCGACAGTCAACCTGTTTCAGAGTCTGTGGAGCGGCGATGGCTGGCCGCTGATCGCACTGGGGAACATCGCCACGCTGGGGGCCTTTGCGGGGTACGCGGGAGGCGGCGGGATGTCCAATTCCACCTACAGCAACTTCGTCCGCGACAAGGGCTGGGGCATGGGCAGCGTGGTCGGGGCGATCCCGAGTGCCGTCGGGGGCAAGAAGGTCACGCTCAGCCACCTCGGCAAGGCATTCGCGATCAACACCGACAACTTGCGCAAGTGGAAGGCGTGGTGGAAGTATATCCTGGTGGACCAGCTCTTCGTGTGGGGACCGGGCTGCTTCATGGGGATGGCCCTGCCCGCTCTGTTGTCGCTGGAGTTCTCGCAGCACTCGCTGCTACGCGGGTCGAAGCTGGACTGGGCGCAGTCACTGATCTCCGCCGACGGCATTCGCCACGATCCGAGATTCGGGACGGCGCTGGCCCACGTGCTGTGGATCGTGACGGTCCTGGTCGGGATGCTGGTGATGCTCCCCAGCCAGATGTCGATCGTGGATGACTTCAGCCGCCGCTGGACCGACATCCTCTGGTCCGGCAGCCGCCGCATGCGGGACAACCCCGATGGCAATGCGGTGAAGTATGTGTACTACTGCATCCTGGCATTCTTCGTGGTCTGGACGCTTGCGTTCACGTACGTCTTCAGCACCTATGGGACGCCCAAGCTGATGACGCTGGTGATTGCGAACCTGAACAACCTGGCGATTGGTGCCACCTCATTTCATCTGTTGTGGATCAACTGCACGCTGCTGCCGCGCGAACTCCAGCCGCGCTGGTATCATCGCTTGGGAGTGATCGCCTGCGGGGTGTTCTACCTCGGCATGGCGGGGTTGGTGTTCATGACGAAGCAGTGGCCGATGCTGCGCGAGTGGCTGGCTGGGTGAGGCCGATTGTCGCCTTTCGCTCCGCGAAAGGACGTTCTTTTGCGGAGCAAAAGACGACAAACAGTGAGCGAGGTTCGCCCACGTTCTGGCGAACGTGGCTACGGGGAATGAACATGCCGGATCGATTGTTTGACCTGACAGGCCGCGTGGCACTCGTCTCCGGTGCGGCCAGTGGGATGGGTCGTGCTTCGGCGCTGGCTCTGGCGGAGAACGGGGCCGATCTGCTGATCGCCGACCTCAACGAGCATGGATTGCAACAGACCGTGCGTGACATCGAGGCCCTCGGTCGACGGGCGGTGCCGTTCCACGGCAGCGTGTCCGACACTGCGCACATTCGAGCCCTGTATGGCATCCTGGATCGCGAGTTCGGCGGGCGGGTCGACTTTCTGGCCAACATCGCGGGAGAGGGATACCTCGCCGCGCCGGAAGAGATCACCCTCGAACAGGTCCAGATGGTGTTCCAAAACCTCGTCTTCGGGAGGTTCCTGATGTGCCAAGAGGCCGGTCGCCGCATGCTCCAGGCCGGTCGCGGCAGCATCGTCAACATCGGCTCACTGGCCAGCATGACCGCCCTCGGTCGCGGGCACATCGCCTATAGCATGGCGATGGGAGCGGTCGTCCAAATGACCCGCGAACTCAGTACCGAATGGGCCAGCCGAGGCGTCCGCGTCAACGCCATTCTCCCCGCTCAGGTCATGAACCCCAGCCTCGAAAAACGCATCGCAGCTGACCCCGCCATCGAGCAGCGCTGGCTGAGCGGCATCCCGCGTGGGCGGCTCGGTCAGCCGACTGATATCCAGGGTCTGGCGGTCCTGCTGGCGTCGGATGCGTCGTCGGGGATCACCGGGGCCTTGATTCCGATGGACGGCGGGAACATGGCGATGAACGCGGGCGGGACGATCGGGCGGTAGCCGTGGGATAGGCTTCCAGCCTGTCGACTCTTGATCACAATTCTGACAGGCTGGAAGCCTATCCGACGGCCCGCTCGGTGGCCCAGATGCGGAACTGGGTGCCGCGCTGGGACCGCACGCGGTAGCCGACGGAAAGGATGGCATCGAGGTTGTAATGGTCGACCTCGCGGGAGACCTGGCGGGTGCCTTCAATTTGAACTGTCAAGTATTGCTTGACAGTTGCGTCGACCGGCAGCTCCCCCTCCTCGAATGCGTTCTGGAGGTGCAGACTGACATTTTGCTTCGTCGTCTGAAACAGTTCCGCCATCGCCTTTTGCGACAGCCAAAGGCTCTCCGAAGCGACCCGCACATCGATCCGCGTCCGTCCGTCTTCGCTCTGGTAGAGCAGTATCTCGCCGGAACCATCGGGAGTCGGAAGGGGAAGATTGTCAGTCGAGGGCGCTGATCCCAAGGGACGGTGATCGCATGGCAATGCACGCGGGCGGGACGCTCAAGCGATCACTGGACATCCCACCAGGAGTCTATGGGAGTGGTTCGACACGATCAATCGGCTGCATCTGTCGAGCCTGATTCCAGGCGTGCTGCAAATCGCTTTGATGCTGAGCCGCCCACTCCATACTACTCACCCCAAGAATGTTTGCAGGCTGCGCACATTTCCGGTGGTCAGGAACCCTCTGTACCCCGAAGGGGTGATCCATCACAGCCCAGGGTCGCG
>JAYTFV010000319.1:0-12779 GCA_043734065.1 Planctomycetota bacterium | reverse complement strand
TCTCCATTGGACATATCGGAGATCTTCTGCAGGCACCCGAACAGTTCAAATGCGTGGGACTTCAGCCTTTCGACAATCGTGTCTCCAGACTGACAGAATCGCATTTCGAACCTCATCCCCAGGGCTTCCAGGTAGCTATCAATCTGACCAATTGTCAGAGATCGGTCATCTCCATTTTCGATCTTGGACACCCTGCTCTGCGTGACTCCCATGTGCTTGGCAACATCACCCTGAGAGGCTTTGCGAAGGAGCCTCAGTGAAATCAGCCTGTCGACGATCTGCCGTTCGAACATCGCAGACTTCGCCGACTCCAGAACCGCGTCTTCTTCGTCCCCAGTGTCAAACAAATCCAACACATTCTTGAGTTGGCTGTTCTTCATGGACCGTTCTCCCTAGATCAAGTGTCATCATGACGCTCTACGTTGCGCGCTCCCAGATCACTCCTCACTTGAGGATCTCTGTTCCTTTTCACGCAACAGTCTCTTGACGTAGTTCTTCGCAGTCGCAATGTCTTCGTCCTGTGTCGACTTGTCGCCCAGCTCGATGATGTGCAAGGCGGAATCGTCACCGTCAAAATAGACATATAGCCTGATCGGAACCAGTTGTGCCCCTTTGACCGGCCCTCGTTGATTGACAGCCAGTATCCCCATCGGCTCGCTTTGAACGAAGGGGTGGTCCTTCAGTTGCTCTAAGCGAACACCAGCTTCGATGGAACACTGAAGACTCGCTTGGTTCGCGATAAGGTTGGCCACTTCACGTGGCCAACTCTTCTTGAACTTCTTGAGCCTTCTGTTCCACCCCTCCCTTTCAATTGTCGTCAGCATGCTGCGTCCCACTGAAAGAGATTCCTGGGCACCGGTATGGCATTGTATTCCTTTTAGGAATACCAAGCAAGTCCTGCTGTACAAGTGTCGTGCAGCATTCCGCGAGCTTTTCGCAAGCGACAGTGTCATTCTGTCGGACACGACCGTCACTACGAAAAAAGCCCAATGATGGCAACCACTGGGCTTCCGTGAATTCCGTCAGTTCGGATCGCTCACACTTGGTGATACTCACGGTACCACTTCACGAACCGTTCGACGCCGACTTCGATCGGAGTGGCAGGTTTGAACCCGACATCCCGGATCAGATCGTCGACGTTCGCATACGTGGCGGGCACATCCCCCGGCTGCATCGGGAGCATGTTCTTGACGGCCTTCTGACTCAGGCACTGCTCCAGCGTCTCGATCAGGTACAGCAGCTCAACCGGCTCGTTGTTTCCGATGTTGTACACGCGGTACGGCCCGCTGCTGCTGCCGGGGTCGGGAGTCGCCCCGCTCCAGTTCGGGTTCGGCTGGGCCGTGCGGTCGCTAGTGCGAATCACTCCCTCGACGATGTCGTCGATATACGTGAAGTCACGCCGCATCTGGCCGTGGTGGAAGACATCGATCGGGCGACCTTCAAGGATCGCCTTCGTAAACAGAAACAAAGCCATGTCTGGTCGCCCCCACGGCCCATACACCGTGAAGAACCGCAGCCCCGTCGTCGGCAGTTGGAACAGATGGCTGTACGTGTGGGCCATCAGCTCATTGGCCTTTTTCGAGGCGGCGTACAGGCTGAGCGGGTGGTCGACGTTGTCGTGGACCGAGAACGGCAGCGTGGTGTTCGCCCCGTAGACCGAACTCGACGAGGCGTAGGTGAGATGCTCGACGCTGTGGTGGCGACAGCCTTCGAGGACGTTGACGAACCCGACGAGGTTGCTGCTGACGTACGCCTGGGGATTCTGGAGCGAGTAGCGGACCCCGGCCTGAGCGGCGAGGTGGATCACCTTCGTGAACTGATACTTCGCGAACAAGGCCCGCATCCCCGGCTCATCGGCGATGTCGAGATGCTCGAACGTGAACTGCCGGTGGGGAGTGATCCGCGCCAGCCGATCTCTCTTGAGTTGGACCGCGTAGTAGTCATTCAAACTATCGAGCCCCACCACCTCATCGCCGCGTTCGAGCAGGCGGAGCGCGACGTGCGAGCCAATAAAGCCCGCAGCACCGGTGACAAGAATGAGGGACATGAGAACCTCCAATGGGCGTCAATCTGTGAGTCGTCAGTGTCAGGTGGGGGAATGCTGAGTGCGACCGTGCCCCTTGGTGGCTGGTTGAACACACAAATGGGAACATCCTCTCCCGAAGTCTATGCCAACAGGCTCGATTATGGGGAGTTGCATCGCGAGAAAACTCGTGTTGCGCTAGACTGGAGTTCAGAGGACCGTTCCGGGGAATTGAAATGCAACAGCAGTCCGACCACGTGGCGATCCTGCATCGTTGCGGCTTCGTCTTTTTTGTTGTGGGATTGATCGATATTGGTTTGTTCGCTTTTTGTGTGATTCATCAGATCCCGTTCAGTTCGTCTTTGAACATTGTGGGTGTGGTGTGTGGAATCGCCCTGATGCGAGGAAGTCTCCGAGTGGCCACTTTCGTTCGCTGGCTCTCGTTGTTCATGGCAGCCATCTTGATGACTTGGATTCTGATCCTTCCGTGTTTGCTGCCACTTCAGTTGGTGAGGCTGGGATTCGCGCTTGACCCTCTGGCTGCAACGGTCTGCCTGGCATCGTTTCCGGCTGCCGCATTGACGTTTCTCTGGGTGGCAAATCGTCTGGGTTCAGCCCCCGTGGAACGCGCTCGAGCCGAATTGGGACGGAGACCGATCAACGCTCGAATTCCCGTGATTCTCGGGGTCGTGCTGCCAATGCTCGCTTCCGCCCTCATGGTCGGTTTGCAACGGAGTGACGTGGGACAGCGAGCCATTGCGCAGGCCCGCGAAACTCAAGGAGATGACTATCGATATCTCCTGAGCCGAATCCATTGTTCCTGGGATGCCGAAGACGCCAGTTACTTCGGAATGGTCATTGCCTGGAATGACCACGAGGTGGTCGCAGTTCCGGTCTGGTGGAACGAAAAACGGTAGCCGCTTGTGGGCTCCCATGGACCAGATTCGACGAGGCAACGCCAGCGTCGCGAGTTGTGTCGGGTGGGACCAGCCGCTTTGGGCGCAGGCCCACCATTCCACACGGGCAACGTCGAACAGGGGTGGGCCTGCGCTCCCAAGCGAGCTTGTCCCACCCGACGCTGTCCTACTTGCCGAACTGCGTGGCTCGGTAGTACTCGATCGTCTTGGTCAGCCCGGTCTTGAGATCGACCTTCGGTTCCCAGCCGAGAACCCTCCGCGCCTTGCTGATGTCCGGGCAGCGCTGCTTCGGATCGTCCTTCGGTAGTTCGACGTTAATCAGCTTCGACTTCGAGCCGGTGAGCTCGATCACCGCCTGGGCCAGTTCGATCATCGTATTCTCGACCGGGTTGCCGATGTTGATCGGGCCGATGTCGGTATCCTGGTCCATCAGTCGCATCATCCCTTCGATGTTGTCGCTGACGTAGCAGAACGACCGCGTCTGCTTGCCGTCCCCGTACAGCGTGATCGGCTCGTTACGCAGGGCCTGCATGATGAAGTTCGACACCACTCGACCATCATTCGGGTCCATCTTCGGACCATAGGTGTTGAAGATCCGCATGATCCGCACCGCGACGCCGTTGGCCAGGTGGTAGTTCATGCACAGCGATTCGGCCACGCGCTTGCCTTCGTCATAACAGCTGCGCGGGCCGAGCGGGTTGACGTGGCCCCAGTAATCTTCCGTCTGCGGATGGACTTCGGGGTCGCCGTAGACCTCGCTGGTGGAGGTGTGCAGGATTCTCGCCCGGCAGCGTTTGGCCAGCCCCAGGACATTGATCATGCCGATCGTGGAGGTCTTGATCGTCTTGATCGGGTTGTACTGGTAAGCCACTGGTGAGGCCGGACAGGCGAGGTTGTAGATCTGGTCGCACTCGATCCGGATGGGGTCCACGATGTCGTGCCGGATCAGCTCGAACTTCGGGTTCTCGATCAGGTGCGCGATGTTCTCCTTCCGCCCGGAGAAGAAGTTGTCGAGGCAGATGACGTTGTCACCCCGCGCGATCAACCGATCGCAAAGATGACTGCCGAGGAAGCCTGCGCCGCCGGTGACGAGAATGTTCATGGGGAGTGGGAAGTGGTGAGTGGTGAGTGGGGAGTGGTGAGTGGGGAGTGGGAAGTGGTGAGTGGGAAGAGTCCAGTTCTCCGGTCGGAGTCTAGCGGAGCCGGGCCGACGTGTCTCCCCATTTTTTTCCGCCGGACGACGGACAACGCAAGTGGTCCCGATTCGTTTCCAGAAGACTCGCATTATCAATATCGCCGGCAGCGTCGAAGGCTGCAATCGTTTCATTGAACAAGGCGATTGTTCTTTCATAGACCTCGCGTGCAGTCAGGCCTTCGGCGAAGCCTTTGTCAATCTCAGAATCGCATTCGAAAAACATCGCCCGGTTGTGATTCATGGGGAATGTAAAATCCATGTCGTAGCCAAAAAACGCGAGACAGCCCTGCTTCACAAAGTCTGGTCCCAATTTGCGACCCGCTTGGCAGGCGAGCAGATGCACAATCTTGCCCCGCACCTCCTCGGCCTCGTAGTGCCCCACTTGGAAAATCGGTTCCCCGTAGTCACCGGTATAAGTGTCCTCGAACCCATGCCCCACGCCCGTGATGTATTGCACACCATCTTGTGTACTTTCCCCGACCACATAGCACCGTCTGGCCAATGATCCCTGAAGCTTCGTCAGCACCATCCCCTGCGAGGTCAGATACGGATACACCACAGTCTCGCGGTAGTCAAAAACTGATTTGGTGATCGGCTCGTGATTTGAGTCAATGGCCAGTCCCTGAATTGCTGAGACTGAATTCTTGGGGGAAGCAGAGGACTTTCTCGCCGCGCGTTTGGCCATGAATGCAACTCTCAATACCGGGCGATGTCATTGCCTATTCGTAGACATGTTCGAAAACATACTGTTCAGTCTCCACAGGAGAGAGACACTCATACGCCATGTATAGCTGCGCCCGATCCAGGACTCGTTGGATCACCCGTTGTTCAATCTCCACCAGCAGATGGCCCACTTCAGTGTGAGCAGCGATCTCTTTCAGGGCGCGGGTTTTGTTGACCAGACCGGCACTGATCATCGCAATCTCGAAATCCGGTTTGGCCGCGATCCGCAAGGATGTCAACTCGACCAGCTTCTCGGGTGCCAAAGACGACAACGAGACCGGGGAAGCACCAGGTTCCAGAATCTGCCGGAGTGTCAATATCTTGCCGGACGGATCAAACGTCACAGGCAAGTCATACTGCTCCTGTGGGATTGGAACTGCCAGCGTGGGCGCTACCTCACCGAGAGTCAAGACAGGCTGCTCGATGACCTTGGTTTTCGTTCTGGCCCATGTTCTCGCTCGCATTTCTGCAACGGGATCGAGCGGTTCGATGCCTTTCGTATCCGCTGTGACCTGTGTGGCGGGCTCTGTCGGGGAGGGTTTGCTCGATGGTTTCCTGGCGCTGCTCATGATTCTCCCTCCCGAAGGCACGACCCCCGCAGCGCAGCTCACTTCCGCATGTGAATCAGAAACGTCCAATCACCGGCAGATCGTTCTTTAACTCTACGTTTATCCAGAACTTCCGTCAAGAAGTTTGGGAAGCGAGCCACGGGACGTGGCGACCCAGAAACGTCTTTGACTGGCTGGCTCAGGAGTGCCCGCTCCCCGCCGCGTCGGCGTGGAACCATTCCACGGTTTGCCGTAGTCCGGTCTCAAACGTGACGCGGGGTCGCCAACCCCAGTCCTGCGTCGCGCGACTGGCGTCGAGGAGGTTCGACCGCAAATCGCCGGCCCGAGCGGGGCCGCGCTTGAGTTCCGGCACTTTCACCCGACTTCCAACGAGGCGCTGCGCCTCGCGCCGGATGTCCTCGCCCGTCTGGTTCACGTCGACTCCCAGGCCGGTCCCGATGTTGTACGGGCGGAACGGCTCAATCGCGGGCTGGGTCAGCGCCAGATAGTTGGCCTCAGCCACATCGGTCACGTACACATAATCGCGGATGTACTTGCCGTCCCCGTTGATCGTGGCGGACTCACCTTGCAGGAGTCGCTGGCAGAAGATCGCGAACACCCCCGCCTCCCCATGCGGGTTCTGACGTGGTCCAAAGACATTCGAGTACCGCAACGCCACGCAGGTCATCGGCGTCGTCTGCGAGTAGAACTTCAGATACCGCTCGCCGACCCACTTGCTGATCCCATATGGCGACACCGGATCGGCGGGGTACAACTCGTTCGCAGGCTGAGTGACATCGCCATACAACACGCCTCCCGACGAGGCGAATACAAACCGCTCCACCCCCGTCCGGTCCGCAGCCCGCAGCACCGACAACAGCCCCATCACGTTGACTTCGGCGTCGAAGATCGGCTCGCGCATCGACAGGCTCACCGACATCTGAGCCGCCTGATGCGAGACCGCCTGCGGGCGGACCTCTTCGAACACCTTCAGCACATCATCGGTGTTGCGAACATCCACCTCGTGCAGCTTCACAGACGCGGGGAGATTCCGGCGATTCCCAGTCGACAGATCGTCGATCACATGCGGCTCGTGGCCCGCAGCGAGTAAGCGCTCGACGATGTGGCTGCCGATGAATCCGGCACCACCGGTGATGATGACTCGCATAGACACGAACCTAAGGTGGGTTCACAGAGGGGATGACTGCTGAAGAACTCGAAGTAGCCACCTGCGCCAGAAGGTGGGTGTCCCGGTGTTGGGCGTTCTCGGGTACCAACAGACTTCCGAAGTCTTCGGAGACTTCGGAAGTCTTTCCCTGTTTGACCGTTGGAGTCCAGCCTTCAGGCTGCCTCGACCGCGTTGGGCGATCGGGCACCGCCTAGCTCCAGACAGGCTAAAGCCTGAACTCCAACAGTCCAACTGTCGCAGTAGACAGGGCGGAGTATATCCCGGTCAAGACAACTCCCACAGTCGAGACGGCATTCACGGTTCGTTCACGACGGTTGTCACCTCGCAATCAGCAAATCCGCGAAATGGAACCCATCCACTGCGAAAGTTGTCCAGAGACAGGCGATCAGTTGCAGAATCAAGAACAGACGCCAGGCTCGCGATTGATCCAACTCCTCCATGAATTCTGCGGGCGATGACGAATCTCCCCCGATGTTGCGTTTCGGCAACAGCCCCAGAGCCGCCGTCATCACCGGCCACGGGGCCAGAAAAATCCACAGCCGCCCCGCCTCACCCATGTTCTTTCCGGAGAACCACAGGATCGCCCACACCACGCCCCAAGCCACGGTTTGCGAAAACGCCAAGGGACTGACGAGTCTCTGACGCACCGCTCGCATCACCCCGCCGACCACCAAACACGCCACCGGCATCCCCAGCGCGAACGCCGCCTCCAGCGGATTCACGACCAGCCAAGCCCCGAAGCTGCGAGGGTTGTGGGTGTAGAACAGGGCGTGGTTGCTCAGGTTCTGCATCCAGATCGCGAACAAATTGCACCTGCCCCACACCGACAATGCGAAAAGGGGCACGAGGAAACCCACCACTGCCGCCAGAACGGTGGCCACATCCTCCCTGACGCGGCGGCTCCGGAACTCCTCCCGCCGGATCCAGCGTTCCAGACCCGTCTGAATCACCAACAGCAGCGCCACCGGAGCCAGAGCCAGCGTCAGCAACAACCCCACAAAAAAGCCCGCCCCCGCCAACACACACCGCCCCCACCGCAACCTCGACCAGCCATCCAGCCACAGCCAGCAACTCGTGAGAGCCAGCACCGGGCAGAGCAAATCCGACTTCGGAAAGAACACGAACAAGCTCGGCACCAGTGGCCACAGCGCAGCCGCCCGCCACGCCGTGACGCGATCACTCATCCGCAGCGTCAGGCGATAAATCGGCCAGCACGCCCCGGCCACAGCGAGCAGTGTCAGCAGCGTCCCCGCCCAGAGTGTGGCCTCTTCGGCAGCGCTGAGCGGCTGGTCGCGTGGAGTCGGAAATTGCCGCAGGCCCTCGATCCCCTCTCGAAACCGGGAGGGCTCGATCGCGATGAGAGCCTCAGCCACCTGGGGATAGTGTTCAAAGCCGACAAGCAGAACGCGATAGGCCAGCGTCAATCCAGGTGGGTGCGTGCCGAGGTGCAAGTACCGATCCGGGTTGTCACCGCTGGCGATTGAATCGCGATAACCGCTGAGGAACTCGCGCGAGTCCTGCACCTCAAAGGCCGCCTGATGGAAATACCCTTCGGTCCGCTTGTAGTACAGGACTGCCGGGGACCGCGCGAGGCCTTGAAACTCGGGCTGGATGCAGAGCATGCCCCCCATCCAAATGAAAGCGGCGACGCAGTGGGAGGCAATCAGCCATGTCTCGAATTGCGAGACTCTTCGCGGGTCGCCCTGTCCGGTCCATGCGAAATGAGCGATCTTGCGTTCCCGTGCGCAGGCCCAGAACCAGTACGCGACTGCGAGAACCAGACTGCCGAGTAAGGCATTCGGATCGATGTCGCTGACCGCTCGCCGGGCCCAGGTCCACTCCCCCGGGATGCCCAGCGGGATCGCTGGCGTCACCAGTATTATCAGTGAAGCGAGCGTCAACGCCCCCACTCCCGTCGCGACCCAACGCGAACACCCCCACGTTCTGGCGAACGTGGCGACGGGAAGGTTCGGAGTCGGTGACCCACTGGACGGTTCGGCCTCGCTCAATCCCGCAGCCCACACTTTCGCATCAAGGCCGCTGTCGACTCATACGCCTCGCGGACCCAGGCTTCGATCTGGTCCGGCTCGGGGCTGTACTCCAGTTCAATGGACATCGCCCCCGGAATCCCCAGGTCGCGAATCTGCTCCAGGTACGGCTCGAACTGCACCACGCCGCGACCGGGAGGCAGGTCGCCGTGTTTCTTCCCGTCACAGTCGGAAATGTGAACGTGAAACGATTTCCCTCGCAGCCGCTGCAACTCCTCGGGAGCCACCTTGGCCAGGGCGAGGTGCGAGATGTCAATGTTGGCGCCCAAGGCCGGATGCCCGACATCGCCGATGAACCGGGCCATCGAGTCGACATCGTTCAGCAGTGACAGAGGGAACGGCTCCAACTCCAACGCGATCTGCAACCCGAGTGACTCCGCATGGTCGGCCAGCCGTCGACAGTTCTCGACGCCGGTCCGCCACTGCTCAGCAGGCGGGATCACCTCCTGGTTCCAGATGTACTCTCCCAGAACGAGTAACAAGTTCTGCCCGCCGAACTCGTACACCATGTCAAGGTACGCCTCGCACCGCTCCAGGTGAAACCGCTGCACGCTGGGGTTGAAGTCCACCAGCCCCGTCGCGACGCAGCAGACCGAGATGATCGGCAGTCCGTGCCGCGCGCACTCGGTGCGGATCAGTTGGCGTTCGCGGATGTCGATGTCGAGCGGATCGGCAAAGATGTCGATCGTGTCGAACCCGATCTCTTTCGTCTTGGCGATGCCCCACGCCGTGCCGCGCCCGGCTTGTGCCCAGGCAGAGTTGATGAGTCCCAGTTGCATGCGCTGTCCTTCTCGTCCGTGGGATAGGCTTCCAGCCTGTCATTGAAGCCTGTCATGGAATGGCCAGAGAAGACAGGCTGGAAGCCTATCCCACGGGGGATTCCTCAGTCCTCATCATCTTCGCTGTCGTCTTCAACTTCCAGAACGAATCCACCGAAGAAACTAGTTGCCAGATTGTAAAGCAGCGACAGCAACACCCCGACGATGAATCCCATTAATCCGCAACCGATGGGGACCAGAATCAGAATCATACCTCCCAGAACCACCGCGAAGCCTCCTGCCGGTCCGTTCCCCCGATTGAAGTCGCCATCGAGCAGCGTGATGGCCCCGATGAACATCCCGATGAACACCCCCAGGAAGGCATACATACTCCCCAGGATTTTTCCCACCGACAGCGTGTCAATGCGATTGATGGTGAGTCGCTTCAGCATGGGTCAGACTTGAGAAGAGCCGGGGGAGAATGCGGTGGATTGTGATTCACTAGGGCTGGCCGATGGAACATCCGTCAGGGGTGGTCCATCGTCATCAAATGCCCCGCGAATTGGAAGGCACGCCCATGTGCGATCACGTGCCTTCGATCCGCTGCAAGAGTCCCTTCAGCTTCTGACCTCGCTCGGGGTTGGTCGCCGCGACGTATGTCACGCGCCCCCTTAGGTGCGCCAGGAAATCGGGATGCTCGTCCCGGTTCTGCGACGCCAGTCCATCGCGAGCACAGTTGTGCAGGATTGCCCGCAACTGATCGTAATCCTCGCGAGGCACATTGAGACGCTGGTTCATCACCAGCCCCGCGGCGATCTGCCGACCACCACTCCGCATGGTCCGCGTCTTGTGGTGCCGGATGAAGAATCCCTCGTCGATGGCGATGGCCAGGACCAGCTCGCGGAACTTGGCCAGCCCGCGCCCGAACGACCGGTCTCCCGAGAAGATCAGATCGTCGGCATACCGCGTGTACTTCACCCCGACTCGCCCGGCCAATCCAGCCAATCGGCAGTCGAGCTTCCACGCCACGAGGTTTGCGATCACCGGTGAGGTCGGGGCCCCCTGCGGCAGGTGCGGTTGACCAAGTGCGTGACTCAAGACCTCGAACGCCTGCTCCCCGCACAAGGGGCGGGCCTCTTCCAGAATCGGCTGCGGTACGGTGGCGGTCACGAGCCGCGCAATGAGCTGGGCCACCAGTTGCGGATACCCGAAGTCCCGCAGCATGGCCATCACTCGGCCTCGCCGAATCGAGGGGAAGAAGTGTCGCAGATCCATCCGCAGCACGATGTCTTGACCGACATGCGGCTCCAGACAGCTCACCACCGACCGACCGGACACGAACCCGTGAGCGGCCGCATGCGGAGGGATGGCTGCGAACAACTCGGTCAACTTTCGCTGAGACTGCTTCAGTCGCAGCCGGGGAACCTCGAACAACCGAGGTCGCCCCGGACGTGGCACCCAGCGGTAACGGTAATGTTCCTTCTCGACGGGACGGTCGCGGCGTGATCTCGTGAGCCAATCGACTTCGGCACTCGTGACCCCCAACCACTGGGCAAGTTCCAGCTTCGTGGTGATCGACGGCAGTGGCCACTCGCGAAAGCGGTCGCACACCGGAGCCATGCGGGGCGCGAGGGCTGCGCTGAGCTTCAACCGGGGAGGCGGGTCGATCTTCTGCAACGCCTGGAGAAGACGCTTGTCCCTCTTCAGAAACAGAACCAGCACTTTCCGCTCGGGAACCTGTCGTTCCGGGTAGACCTTGAATAATCGGCGAATCAAGGGACCGACCCAGCGCGTCTGCGAGACCACTCCCGCACAAGCGGCCCGCACCCGCTCCTCAGTCCCCAGCGGTGTCCACGGACCAGCCAGCAACACTGCCCGCAGAGTTCGGAGGATCTCATCCATCGGCGGAACTCTGCGGACTGTGATCGGGAACAATGGGAAACTGCCTTCAAACAAGTTCCTGAAATTCACCGCAGAGGACGCGAAGGTTCGCAGAGGGAAATTCCGGAGATCACTCGGACCTCTGCGTTTCTCCGCGCCCTCTGCGGTGAATCCTCTGGATGACTTTCGCGAAGTTGCTTCGGGCCAATTCCTAAGCAGGGATGTCTCAACAAGAGGGCGATACGCTCCCACCAAACTCGTGATGCGTGAGCTGATTTCCGCAATCGCGGAATCTGGCTCATGCCTTGCATTCGGACAGGGTGAAACAGCTCCCTGCGGTTGCCGCAGGGGGACGAACTTCCACGAAACAGAGTTCCGCAGAGCCATCAACTGAGAACGTATCGCCCCGAATCGACGATAGCGGGGCAGCGGATCGGGGGTCAAGTCGGACAGACACGGCCATGTGGTGTGTGCATCAGAGTTGCACGCAGGCAGGGGAGGCTGCGGCGCTCACAACTCGCCGATCAGGCGAGCCGGATGGCGTCAGCCTCCGGTCTCTACCACCCAGTCCCGGAGTCCGGGGTCTGACGCCGCCCGGCTCGCCTGCCATGGCGTCGGAGGCTGTCGTCCCCCTCGGGGTCGGGGCACCGATGTCGAGATATACAGACACCGGGGCCCGATCCGAGATCGCTTCGTGATCGTCCCACCCCTGACTGATATACTTTACGAGCGACCACTCCACTCGGAATCCCCCCATGACCAACGTCTTACTCCTCGGTGCCGGAACCATCGGGCGGATGATCGCGACGTTGCTCGTGCAATCGGGCGATTACCAGGTGCGCATTGCCGACTCGAATCTGGAATCGCTGCGGCGGCTCAAAGCCAAGTTCGACAGCGAGACCGTCGTCGTCGATGCGGCGAGTGAGGAGCAATTGCGCGAGGCCATGGGCGGCCAGCAGGTGGTGATCTCGGCACTGCCGTTTGCCCTCAATCCGGCAGTCGCCCGCGCCGCCCTCGCAGCCGGTGTCAGCTACTTCGATCTGACTGAGGACGTGGCGACCACGCATGTGGTGCGGGCGCTGTCGGCCTCGGCCCGGCCGGGTCAGATCTTCATGCCGCAGTGCGGGCTGGCTCCGGGGTTTGTGGGGATCGCGGCCAATCACTTGGCAACAAAATTCGACTCCCTCGATTCGCTGCTACTGCGAGTCGGCGCGCTCCCCGAGTTCCCGACAAACTCGCTCAAGTACAACCTCACGTGGTCGACGGATGGTCTCATCAATGAATACTGCAACCCCTGCGATGTGATTCATCAGGGGCGACGCCAAGATGTCTGGCCGCTGGAAGGGTTCGAGCATCTCTCCCTCGATGGCGTCGAGTACGAGGCGTTCGCCACCTCCGGCGGACTCGGCACGCTGTGTGAGACCTTCGAAGGCCGCGTCCGCGAGCTGAACTACAAGACGATCCGCTACATGGGCCATCGCGAGCGGATGCTGTTCC
>JAYTFV010000318.1:0-1839 GCA_043734065.1 Planctomycetota bacterium | reverse complement strand
CGCGACCGAAGGGAGCGCACCCTGGGTGAACGGGCTGCGCGAGAACGAACCCTGAAGGGGTTCCACACTGGGCGTGCGGGTGGACAACCCCTTCAGGGTTGGTGTTCCCTGGGCCTGCCTCCCAGGGTGCGCTCCTGCGTCGCGACCCTGGGCTATGATGGGCAACCCCTTCGGGGTACAGAGGATAACAGTGCATCACAAAATCAGATTCGCCCAGAGGGTCCAGGCTGACCAGTGTTCGGTCGTTTCACCAGCCCAGCGTGAGCCTGTCTTATTGCTGAAGATGACAGGCTGGAAGCCTATCCCACAATGACAGGCTGGAAGACTACTTCACGCGGCGTTGGCGGTGCGCGGCCACGCGCTGCATCGCGGCTTCTACCGACTCGGGACTCGCGATCCCCAGACGTGCCCGGCGGAACAGCTTCTTGGCCACGATGTCTCTCAAGGGGATATCGGCCACCTTGCGCCACGTCTTCGGCCTGCGGGCTCTGCAGCCGGGCTGAGGCTCGCCGGTCTGGGGGTCGCTGCCGCCCAATTGTTGTTTGTGGGTGTGGCGATTGGCTTGATTCACGCCCCGCTTGCGACGGCTGATGTTTTTGCGAGAACTCTTGCTGTTCTCACCGTACCCATTTCGATGGTCGTGGTCGTAGCTGAGTTGTTTTTTCTCGGGCGGGGATTGGCGGGGCATGGAGCTGCTCCTGGCTGGTGAGGTCGCTGCACTCGCCAGAGTGCGGGGAGCCCGCGTTCTGGCGAACGCAGTTACCCTCATGTGAAACGTGGTGGAGAACCGCCCATCGGCCTCAGTCGATGATCTTGCTGATCTGATACTCCACAATCCCCCGCGCCCCGGCAGCTCGCAGGGCCGGGACGATGCGGCGGACGATTGATTCATCGATGATCGTGTTCACCGCCACCCAGTCGGGGTCGGACAGCGACGAGACAGTCGGGTTCTGCAAGGCGGGCAACTGGGCCAGCACTGCCGCCTGGTCGGCGCGGCGAATGTTCATCATCAAGCCGACCTTCCCTTCCGCCGCCAGACAGGCTTGCAGCATCATCGCGATGTTGTCGAGCTTGGACTTCTTCCAACCGTCCTGCCAAGCGGTTTTATTGGCAATCAAACGGGTCGTGCTTTGCAGCACCGTCGCGATGATTCGCAGGTTATTCGCTCGCAGCGACGAGCCGGTCTCGGTGACCTCCACGATCGCATCGGCCAGACGTGGCGGCTTGACCTCGGTCGCTCCCCAACTGAATTCAACTTCGGCGGTCACGCCATGTGCGGCGAGGTACTTCGTGGTCAGACCGACCGCCTCGGTAGCGATCCGCTTGCCTTGCAGGTCCTGCACCGTCTGAATCGCCGAGTCGTTCGGCACGCACAACACCCAGCGGACCGGCCCGCGGCTGACCTTCGAGAAGACCAGTTCGCAGACCTCGTGGACATCGGCGTCGTTCTCCTTAACCCAGTCGTAGCCGGTGATGCCAGCGTCGAGGATACTGTTCTCGACATAGCGGGCCATCTCCTGCGCCCGAATCAGCAGACACTCAATCTCCGGATCGTCGATCGATGGGTAATACGACCGCGAAGCGAACGTGATCGTGTACCCGGCCTTGCGGAAGAGTTGGGCGGTGGCGTCCTGCAGACTGCCCGCCGGGATGCCGAGTTTGAGACGCTTTTCAGACATGAGACGCTGCAGCCGCTTTCCAGTGAGAAGTCCGCCCTCCCCACGCCGAGGTGAGGCCGAGAGGTTTCGGGGTCACAGCATGAGGGACACGCCAACCGGACGCAAGCGACAGGCAGCGGGTTCGGGTTGGAGTTCAGCCTTTAGGCTGCTCCGCGACAGC
>JAYTFV010000317.1:0-4511 GCA_043734065.1 Planctomycetota bacterium | reverse complement strand
GCCAGTTTCTGCCCCCCTCTCCCCCGCGATCGGCTTGATCGTCAGGGAAAAACCTCACTGCGGGGGAGAGGGCTGGGGTGAGGGGGCCACCAGAACGCTTTTCCTGATCCCCTCACCTCGTCCCTCTCCCCACAGTGACGACCTCCCGGAAAGTCACGTCGTCAGCGGGGAGAGGGAGCAGAATCTTGCGGCTGCCTACTTTTCCGATGCACACACGTGAATTCTGTCTCCCATCAGAAGAACTCGCGAACCCAGGCGTGTCGCTGTACGATTGAGAGACGATGCCTGTCAAAGTCCAAGATCTGATCCCCCGCCTGGAATCCGATGGCTGGGTTCTCGTCCGCCAGAAGGGGAGTCATCGGCAGTATCATCACCCCACCAAACCCGGCACGGTCACGGTGGCTGGCAAGCCCAGTCTCGATATTCCGCCCGGGACATTGAGCAGCATCCTCAAGCAATCCGACCTGAAGAAGTGAGGTTACACATGCAATACCTCGTTGTCATCGAACACGGTTCGACGAGCTTCGGCGCATACGTCCCGGACCTGCCCGGTTGCGTGGCTGTCGGTCAATCCCGAGAGGAGGTCACGACCCTCATTCACGAGGCCATCGAGTTCCATGTCGAGGGCCTCAAGTCTGACGGTCGGTCGGTGCCTCAGCCGAGTTCCACGAGTGAACTTGTCGAGGTTGACGCCTGAACTGATTGTCGAGTGGGGCGTGAGAGACGCTCCGAAGATTTGAGAGGGGTATGATACCTGTGTCGCTCACCACCCCTTGGACTCGGAGTTTACCATGGCGAGATCACGCCCCAACGTCCTCGGAACTCGGTGTTTTCCTACCCCCGGCGGGGTGGCACTGACAACGATGGCCCCGCAACCGAATGAAGGTTGATTTCGGGTGCCACTGGCGGTCGCTGTGGACCGCCAGTGTTGAGGAGTTGGGCTGAGACTGAAACCTTGATGCGACATGCGTGAGTCGCTCCACGCTGGCGAGTCAAAGCCCTCGCCAGATGGCACTCGGCGGATGCAAGTGCCTGACCGTTCCCGCTTGGATTGGGACACGTCAACCGGGCAAGGGGGACTGATGTCCGCCCGCTCGCTGGGGTTCTGGTCACCTTGGATGTTACTCCTCATGCGCCCGCGTTCTGGCGAACGCAGCTACGGTCTGCTGTTTCCCCACTCCCGCTGTTTGATAAACTCCTAACCGTCTCGTCGCCCTCACGCGAACCTGACCTCCGCCAACCGAGTCTCATCGGGACCGACCCGTCTCCCCCACTCCTTCACTCCCCCACTCCCCGTCTCTTCTTCCCGCCAGGACACCGCCCCGATGCCCCACCGATCCAGCGAACAGACCATCGCCTTGTTCTCCAAGTACGTGGTCCCGAACTATCGCCGGTATCCGGTCTGCCTCGTCAAGGGGGACGGCAGCTATGTCTGGGACGCCGAGGGGAAACGCTACCTCGATCTGTTCCCCGGCTGGGGCTGCAACATACTCGGGTACACTCCGAAGAAGGTGATCGCCGCGATTCAGAAGCAGGCTGCCGAACTGATCCATGTGCCGAACACCTGGTACACCGAGCCGCAGGGCGAGTTCGCCGAGGCCCTCTGCACGCGCAGCTTTGGCAAGGCGTACTTCTGCAACAGCGGCACCGAGGCCAACGAGGGGGCCATCAAGCTGGCCCGGCTGCACACGCCGCCGGGCAAGTACAAGATCATCACGTTCCTGGACGGATTCCACGGGCGGACGTATGGGTCGGTCACGGCGACTGCTCAGCCGAAATACCACGACGGGATCGGCCCGATGCTGCCGGGGTTTCTGTATTGCCAGCGGAACGATTTGCAGGCGGTCCGCGCCCTCATCGATGAAGAGACAGCTGCGATCATGATTGAGCCGGTGCAAGGGGAGGGCGGGGTCAACATCCCGGCTCCGGGGTTCCTCGATGGGCTGCGGAAGCTCTGTGATGAGTTCGGTCTGCTGCTGATTTTCGACGAGGTGCAGACCTGCATGGGCCGCACCGGGAACTGGTTTGCGTACCAGACATTCGGCGTCCAGCCCGACATCATCACGCTCGCCAAGGGGGTCGCGTCCGGCGTCGCCTGCGGCGCGCTGATCTGCAAGGACGAGATCGCCCCCAGCCTCCGCCCCGGCATGCACGCCAGTACGTTCGGCGGCAATCCGATCGCCATGGCCGCCGGTCTCGCCACGATCCAGACCATCGAGGAAGAGGGCCTCATCGCCCATAGCCGCCAGATGTCGGAACGCTTCCGCCAGCACTTTACGAAGCTCAAAGCAGAACTCCCGCTGATCCGCGAACTGCGCATTTGCAACATGATGATCGGCCTGGAACTCGCCACCCCTGCGACCCCCGCCGTGGGCAAGTGCATGGAGCAGGGGCTGCTGATCAACGCCACGCACGACACCGTGGTGCGACTGCTACCCGCGCTGAACATCACTCCGGAGCAGGTCGACGAAGGGTGCGAGACGCTGGCCGGAGTGCTGCGCGAGATGGCGAATGGGTAGTCGTCGCCAACGACAGCGAGCGGGGGACGTAAGTCCCCCGTGTCCCCAGAGCGTCGAACTTACCCGGTGATTGGCCACCTCACCGAACCTTACGAAATGATTTCGTGTCAGATCGTATTCGGCACACAAGGACATCACCCATGTACCTCAAGTTCGACGATGGCTTCTGCGATTTTGACTTGGACATGCTGCGCGTCATCTTGACGCTGCTCGATTCACCTCTGGACGATTTGCAGAGGCGTATTAAGTTGTGTCATGACCCTGTAAGCAGCGGACTATGCGATCAGGCGGAGTATCTTGTGGGAACGGGATTCATTGTATGTCAGAGATATCTGTCGTCCACATATGGTTGTAATGGCGTGGCAAAAGAGCATGCCTTGTCGATTGGACCGTATCATACGGGCGGCAAGACTCTGGCCAGCTTACTTAACGCGGCTGCCAATTACTGGAAGCACGAAAGTGAATGGCCTATTGCCACGTTTGAGGAGGCTGCCGGTGAGAAGACCATGGTCGCTGTGTCTATGCATGACACCAACGCACTTACAGACCATGCAAGGAAGACTATTCTTGCCATTGAATCCGCAACATCCTGGAGTAACTACACTTGCGCCAACTTGTTGTTTGAGTTGACTGGCCCAGATTTCCGACTGACAAGCCTGATTCCAATACTCGAAGACTGGCGTCAACAGTTGGATTCCACTCGCATTGGACAATGAACCGTTGCACATGGAGCGAGAGGCATGGGATGAGTTATTCCACGATTGAGACAAGAGTGGTTGTAGCGATCAATGTGCAGGTGACCGACGACACACTGTCGGTGGAACTGTCGGACGGTCGCACATTGGGAGTCCCTGTGGTGTGGTATCCGCGGTTGTCTCATGGCACGCCGCAGGAACGCAACTCATGGCGTCTGATCGGGGCGGGTCACGGGATCCACTGGCCAGACCTGGATGAAGACATTAGCGTGGCCAACCTGTTGGTGGGACTCCCCTCCGGCGAAAGCCAGAACTCACTGAAGAAGTGGCTGGCAGCTCGCGATGTCCACCAAGTGAGTGCCGATCCGGTTCGGGTTTAACAGTTCATCCGACCCAAGTTACCGAGGCATGCTCATGCGGAATACAGCACTGATCGTCGCTCTGGTCGGCGTCTTGCTCCTTATCGCGTTGTATGGGGCTGTCACGGTGGTTTACTCTCGGGTATCACGCATGGGGCTCTCCCGACGATATGCCCCCGAGTTGTCCGAAGCGACCCATGCGTCTGTCCATGACGTAAACATCGAGTTTCCCGGCGGAGTGCGAGTCACTGGCGAGGGACAGAAGACTGGCACACTGACCTGGGGCTTTCTGAAACT
Organism: Planctomycetota bacterium; assembly: GCA_043734065.1. GTDB lineage: Bacteria > Planctomycetota > Planctomycetia > Planctomycetales > Planctomycetaceae > TH-plancto1. The sequence goes on along the minus strand of JAYTFV010000317.1, from coordinate 641 downwards.
CCCCGTCTCGCACCGAGAAAAAATGGGGAAGCTGCTGATGTTCCTCGCCTCGGTCGGCGGTGTGGCGGTTGGTGCGTACGTGTGGCGAGAGAAGATTTTCGATTACTATCGGTGAGTTGTTCTCGTCTTCAATAGCCGAAAACGACCTCTCCTACGAAACCCCAGCGAGCGGACGGACGTAAGTCCCCCGTGCCAGAGCGACGCGACCAAGCGAGACGGAGGCGAAAGGCCATTGAGCGTCGCGCTGCACGTTGGACTGACATCCAACGCTCGCTGTCGCATTGGCTGAGTCGCGGGTATCAACGAACATCGTTCAGGATGCCTCGCCAGCGGAAGGAGAACGTGATGGAAATCCACGATCGAATCGTTATCGACCCTCTGATCTGCCACGGCAAAGCCTGCATCCGGGGAACCTGGATCATGGTGTCCGTGATCCTCGACAATCTCGTCGAGGGGGCGTCCCTACCGGATATCCTTAAGTCCTATCCGACTTTGATGGCAGATGACGTTCGCGCTGCGTTGGCCTATGCTGCTCTCCCCAGCCACCCTGCTATTTGACTCAATTGGCATCGTGTCGCCCCGAGGGAGCAGGCTAACGCCTGGACTCCAACGACAGCGAGCGGGTGGACGTAAGTCCCCCG
>JAYTFV010000316.1:0-4228 GCA_043734065.1 Planctomycetota bacterium | reverse complement strand
CAAATCCGCCCGCTCACCCCCGAAGAACAAGACAAACTCCAGGCCCAAAACCCTGGAAAAGCCACCGCCCAAAAATCCCTCACGGCGTTGCCTGATGGGGCGACAGACACCGCCGCCTGACAGGAGGATTGGCTTGTGGGCCTCGCGGTTTGGGAAGAGCGGGAGCGTCTGTCGTCCCTGCCGGGACTGGGCGGGTCATCAACCGGCGTGGTCCCACCTGGCTCGCGCGGGAGAGCAAGGCTCCTGCCGAGCCGCTCCGGCGAGTGGATGTGTTCCCTGGCTCGCGGCTGAGCAGGAGCTTCGCCCTCCCGTGCGGCATTTCCCAACCCCCAATTCTTGGCGGGCTCCCCGCGTTCTGGCGAACGCTGCTACACCTGAAGTTCCACTTGTCGACTCACTCATTCCGGTAACGCGCGTGGCAGTCGACGCAGCTTTGGAGCACTTTCTTCGAGGCGGTCTGGATCGAGGAGAGGTCGTGCTTCTCGGCGGCCTGGTGCAGTTCCTTGGTCGCGTCGATGGCGGTCTGCATCAGCGTTTTGTACTTCTCTTCCGTCGAGGGGGACGTGCGGGGGAGTTCGCGGAACTCTTCGGCCAACAGCAGCGCCTCGTGCGAGAACTCCTTCTCATCGGAGACTTGGCCCGCTTTGATCTGTTTTTCGAGTCCAGTCCAATGCTGGTCGATGCGGACCATCGCCCCTGTGATCGGCTTGACCTCGGCGGCCTCGACGAGCGGGCCAGCGGGCAGGGTCGGTGGCTCGAACTTTCGCACCGCGTCCCACAGGCCGGTGTAGTCGGCCCGCGTGCCTGCCGCCTTGAGGACCTCCACGGCTTGCTCAGTGGTCAGCTTACCAGTCACCATTCCGCAGTAGGCGGCAGCTGCGGGGCCGCGGTGCTGGCCGTGGTGACAGTGGATGAAGACGGGGCCGGTCGCGGTTTTGACGGCCTCGAGGAGGTCGGCCCGTTGTTGCGGTTTGATCGCTCCGTAGCTGATCGGGATATGAACATAGCGGAAGCCCTGCTGGCGAGCGGCCTCGACATTGGGAGTGGCCCCGTCGACGCTGATGATCACCTTGACGCCGCGCCGGGCGAGTTCCTCGAAGGCGGTCGCTCCCTCGGGCTGGCTGCCGGAAAGAATGTCAGGAGCGACCTGGCGAAGGTTCTCGATCCCCGCGATCGGGTGCGGCGAGGCGGGTTTGTCCTGGGCGAGAATGCAGGTGCCGACGATGAGCAGTCCCAGGAGGCCGATGCCGCGAGGGATGCAGCCAGTGGGTGTCATCGATGACCTCGATCGCTTGGGGAATCTCGTGCCTTGTCAGGACCAAGAGTCGAGGTTGGAGTCCAGGCTTTAGCCTGTACCGGAGCAGCCTAAAGGCTGGACTCCAACCCCCAATTTAAGCGTAGACAAGGCACTAATGTCCTCCGTCACCGTGGTCATCGTGGCCATGATCGTCAGCGGCCTCTTCGTCGTCGGCGAAGCAGACCAGCCCATCAAACATCCCGGAGAGCTGGGCCGACCCGGCGGCGAACATGATCACGACCAGCCCGACAACGTAGACCAGCTTGCCCGTAAAGTTGGAGACGGACAGCCGCACGCCGAGCATCTCAAAGTAATGGTGTCCATCAACTGGCGGGGCCACGCAGCCCCAGACCAGCACGGCCACGAGGGCGATCATCGCGATGCCGAGGAACGCCCCGGAGCGAATCACCGCCGAGAGCTTCTCCCAGTTCACTGCCAAGGCCCAGAAGACCGCCCAGGCGATCAGCGGCAGCCACGGGAGCACGATCCCACCCGTCGCCACGAGGACTTCGAGCAGAGCAGACAGCAGATTCAGCAGAGCTGGCAACAGGGGCATGACACGGAATTCAGAAGGGAAGTGTAACACTCGCCAGCCCCGGTGGCCGACCAGTGAATCCAGCCCGCAGGATAGCAACCGTCCGGGGAGGGATTCCATGCTGGGGCGGAAAAACTCTCACGGCTGTCGTGTGTGCATGCTCTGGCACTCCGCCCTCTCAATCTCCAGCAATTGATCTTGCCCCATTTGCCAATCCGGCGAATAATCCCGTGTCGGCCATGCTCATTCGAAATCTGGCGTTGGCACGGGTCTGCGACAGGCGGGCGGGATTCAGTCGTTCTCTGGTGTCGGTTCACTGAGGACCATTCGAGAAATGAGTGTCGTCTTTCGCTCCGCGAAAGAACGTCCTTTCGCGGAGCGAAAGGCGACATTCAGACAGTTCCGTGCCAGCGTCGCCCCTGGTCCGCCGATGGTAAGTGGAGGTTGTCATGAAGGCTACCGGTGAAGTTCTTCTGAAGCAGTTGTCCGAACGTCCCGACATCCTCCAGTACCGACTGGAGCACTGGCAAGGGTCGTTCGCGGAATACCTCGACTTGGTGAAGAAGAATCCCAAGATCGCGAGGACCGCGTATCAGCGGCTCTACGACATGATCCTGGAGGATGGGTCGAACCCGGTCGAAGGCAGCCGCGACCTGATCCGCTATCACTTCTTCGACAGCCCCCACAATGGCGGCGAGGACGCGGTGTTCGGTCTGACCAAGCCGTTGATGGAGCTGGTCAACGTCTTCAAATCGGCGGCCATGAAGTACGGCACCGAACGCCGCGTGCTGCTGCTGCACGGCCCGGTCGGCAGTTCGAAGTCGACGATCGCCCGGCTGCTCAAACGCGGCATCGAGCGCTACAGCCGCACGCCCGATGGGGCGCTGTACACCTTCGGTTGGAAGGAAGAGGACGGCTCGATCAGTTGGGATCCGATGCTCGGTGAGCCGCTGCAACTCATCCCGCTGAGCCATCGCGAGGACGTGTGTGCGTTCGTCAACGAGGGGCGCGGCGAAGGGGACTTCAAGGTCGAGATCGTGGGCGATGTCTGCCCGCTGGCCCGGTTCTTCTTCAAGGAGCGGCTGGAGAAGTTCGACGGCGACTGGACCAAGGTTCTCGAAACGATCGCCTGCAAGCGGGTGTTCCTCTCGGAGCAGGACCGCATCGGCATCGGCACGTTCCAGCCCAAGGACGAGAAGAACCAGGACTCGACCGAACTGACCGGCGACATCAACTACCGCAAGATCGCGACGTACGGGTCGGAGTCGGACCCGCGGGCGTTCAACTTCGACGGCGAGTTCAACGTCGCCAACCGCGGGCTGATCGAGTTCATCGAAGTGCTGAAGCTCGATGTGGCGTTCCTGTATGACCTCTTGGGGGCCTCTCAGGAACACAAGATCAAGCCCAAGAAATTCCCGCAGACCGACATTGACACCGTCATCCTCGGCCATACGAACGAGCCGGAATATCGCAAGCTCCAATCGAACGAATTCATGGAGGCCCTCCGCGACCGGACGATCAAGATCGACATCCCGTACGTCACCGAACTCAATGACGAGATCCGCATCTATCAGAAGGACTACAACCCCAAACGAGTCCGCAAGCATATCGCCCCGCACACGCTGGAAGTCGCGGCCATGTGGGCCATCCTCACGCGACTCGAAGAGCCCAAGCATCACGGCCTGACCTTGATGCAGAAGCTCAAGCTCTACAACGGCAAGACCCTCGCTGGATTCACAGCCGAGAACGTCAAGCAACTCAAACGCGACACTCGACACGAGGGGATGCAGGGGATCTCGCCTCGCTATGTGCAGGACAAGATCTCGAACGCCCTGGTCGTGAACCCGACGGCCACCTGCCTGAACCCGTTCATGGTCCTCAACGAACTGGAGTCCGGCTTGCAGCATCACTCGCTGATCCCCAACGAGGAGCTGCGGGCCAGCTACCGGCAACTGATCTCGGTGGTCAAGGACGAGTACACCGATGTCGTGAAGAACGAGGTCCAGCGGGCCATTGCCTCGGACGAGGACGCCCTCACGCGGCTGTGTTCCAACTACATCGACAATGTCAAGGCATACACCCAGCGAGAGCGGGTCAAGAACCGCTTCACGGGCCAGGACGAAGACCCCGATGAACGGTTGATGCGGTCGATCGAAGAGCGGATCGACATCCCCGAATCGCGCAAGGACGACTTCCGCCGCGAGATCATGAACTACATCGGAGCGTTGTCGCTGGACGGCAAGTCGTTCAACTTCAAGACGAACGAACGCCTGCAAAAAGCGCTGGAAATGAAGCTCTTCGAAGACCAGAAGGACACGATCAAGCTGACGAGCCTGGTGTCGAACGTGATCGACAAGGACACGCAGGAGAAGATCGACATCGTGAAGTCGCGGCTG
>JAYTFV010000315.1:0-13643 GCA_043734065.1 Planctomycetota bacterium | reverse complement strand
GACGACGCTCTCCGGCAACTCGATCTCCACATCGGCCCGATACCGGTACGACGGCACATTCTCCAGCGTCACCCGGTTCTCGCCGTGGTATTCAAACGTCACCACCCCGACGTTCGTTTCCAGCTTGTGAACCCCGACCCCGATCCGCCCCTGGTGAGCCAGTGTCACCGCCAGCCCGATGGTTCCGTGACCGCACATATGCAACATGCCGACGTTGTTGAAGAAGATCACCCCAGCTGTGCAACTCGGGTCGACTGGCTCACACAGCAAGGCTCCGACCATCACGTCCGAACCGCGTGGCTCGTTGACGATCGCCGAGCGGTAGTCGTCGAAGCGAGTTCGAAATATCTCGCGGCGCTGGGCCATTGAGCCGCGTCCCAGGTCCGGCCCGCCAGCGATGACAGTGCGTGTTGGCTCACCGCCGGTGTGTGAGTCGATGATCTGAATGCGACGCATGGGGTTCTCGCCGTAGCAGAAGTCGTCAGACTTCTGCCGTCTGTTGGATGAGGAATGATGTACGGCAGAATTCTAACGAATTCTGCTACGCTTGCTCGCCAATGCCCCTCCCGCGAAACTCCTCTGCACCATGCTGTACCGCTCTCTGATCCGCCCGCTGTTGTTCCGGCTCGATGCCGAAACGGCCCACCACCTCACGTTCGCCATGCTCCGTACAGCCACCCGGATTCCGGGGATGCTGCCGCTGATCCGGCTGGCCTGTGGAGGTCAACCGCCGGGGTTGGAGCGGACGGTGTTCGGGCTGAAGTTCCCGAATCCGGTCGGGCTGGCTGCGGGGCTGGACAAGGACGCGCTGGTCAACGAGGGGTGGGAGGCGTTCGGGTTCGGGTTCGTTGAGATCGGCACCGTGACGCCGCGACCGCAGCCCGGCAACGACCGCCCTCGATTGTTCCGACTCCCCCCCGATCGGGCGATCATCAACCGCATGGGGTTCAACAGCTCCGGCGTCGATGTGGTGGTCGAGCGGCTGAAGCGTGTCCCGACGCAACGGCGGATCATCCTCGGGGCGAACATCGGCAAGAACAAGATCACGCCCAACACCGAGGCCGAGGCCGACTATCTGGAATGCCTGACGAAGCTCTTCCCCTACGTCGATTACTTCGTCGTCAACGTCAGCTCGCCGAACACGCCGGGCCTGCGTGAACTGCAAGACCGCGAGCCGCTGACGAAGCTGCTGAAGAAGCTGCAGGACTATAACCAGAGCCAGCCCGCCCCGAAACCGCTACTGCTGAAGATCGCTCCGGACCTGGGTGATTCGCAGCTCGACGACATCATCGCAATCGCGGCGGAGACGAAGTTGGCCGGAGTGGTCGCGACGAACACGACGACCTCGCGTGCCGGGTTGACGACCCCCGATTCACGGGTGAAAGAGATCGGCCTGGGCGGCCTCAGCGGTGCCCCGCTCATGCAGCGCTCGACCGAAGTGGTGCGTTACCTGCACGAGAAAAGCGAAGGCCGCCTGCCGATCATCGCCGTCGGCGGCATTATGACCCCGGAGGACGCCGTTGAGAAACTCAACGCCGGAGCCAGCCTGATTCAGCTCTACACGGGGTTCATCTACGAAGGGCCAGCCCTCGTGCGGGGGATCAATCGCCGGTTAGGTGGAAGGACGTACTGATGCTTTGTTGGGAGTTAGCTCATGGTCCCAAGAAGTTGTCGAAACTCCGACTCTAACTCATCACGAAGTGGAGCGATATCATCGTTTAGCTTTCTCCACAGGTCACTCTAATTCTCAATCTTCGAAGATCCGTCAATACTTTCTGGCTCTTCTACTTTGTACGCAAACTCCGTTGCAACGTCGTGAAGACTGTTCCTGAAACATTCAACTTTCGATGCCGTATCATGCGGCAAGTAGAGCCTTTTTATGTAGAAATAATCACTGAATTGTGACAACTTGGAGTCTACAACCTTTCTTCTGTCAGCCTTCGAGCCATACGAGTCAAATTCGGCGGGAGTAACGTAACGAGCCACCGCAAGATAGAGTTCAGATGTTTGCCTATATGTCTCGGCAATCACTACTGCCATCTGTTCGTATTGCCTGGAGAACCGTAGATTGTGCTCGGCGGCTACGATTGCCAGTTGAGACTTCAGCCTCTCAATCTCGACATCATTCTGAGCCTTGACGGTCGCTTTGAATGATTCCAGTTTTTGTGAATATTCATGCTGGATCGAGGATTTCAGGCGTTCTGATATCCACGTCTTTGTCAAAAACACTACCGCAACGGAAATCACACCGCTGACCACAGAAGATGAGACCACTGTATTCATCACGTCCAATTGGATCCCCTTGACTCAGTACTGTAGCTTACGCAGGATGTGAAAATCATAACCCGAAATGAATAAACGTCAACTTCGAAAAGAAAGCTCAACTCACCAGACCATCATACTCGGCATGGGAACCGATCCAGAACCAAGTGACCGTGTCTCCGTTCAGTTTCCCCAAGGCTCGCCACCCTCGACCGATGCGCACTGAGTACACCCCCTCGTGCCCTTGAATTGGCTTGAAACGCAGGCCGGGGTGCGATGGGTGGGCACGCCAAATCTGGTACACACGCTGCGCCTGCTCACGCACCTCAACTGGCAGACGCGAGAAGCAGTCCCTGAAATCAGCTGTGATGATGGAGTTCACAGTTGGTCAAACCCGGCTGTCTGGCAGTGACCTGTACGCACCTGTTCATCGGCTCGGGCGACCAAGGCTGCCAACTTGCTGGGCGTGCGAGCCAATAAGGCATCCCAGCGCTGGTCGTCGGCGATCTCTTCCAGAATGAGCGATGCGATGGCATCTTGCTCGGTGTCTGGCAGTTTGCGAGCTTCGGCGACCGCTTGATCGAGCAACTGCGACATGGACGAATCTCGTGTTCGGGGCAGGCCACGCTCCGTGTGGGGTTCACGACACCTATTATCCAAGTCTGACGTGAAATCGGCAAGCGACTGTTTGTGTTTTCGAGGCGAGAGGAGATGAGTGTTCCAGACTTGAATGGTAAACACGATTTCTGAAACTTCTCAGTGCCCACACCCGCCGCCGGTCCCGCAGCCCCCGCCGCCGCTGCCGCAGCCGCCCCCCGAGGCGGGTTGGCTCACCAGTCCTTCCGCCCCGACGGGTTGGACCTCAATGATCCCGAAGCCACTGGCTGCGGCTTGGATGGCGAGGCGGGTGCATTCCGGGCCGCGCTCGTTCAGCACGTACAGCACGAGCTTGGTGCCATCGAGCGTGCGTTCGATGTCGATCACTTGCAGGTCGATCTTCCACTCCGTGATGCGGCTGGTCCACTCGGCGAACTCGGCGGAGGATTGTTCGGCAACGCGGCGAGCTGCGAGTTCGTCTTCCTGGGTGGCCAGACGCAGCACCGTGAACGCCGCCGGATGCTCGGACTCGGACCGCACGTCGCCCAGCACGTCGCCCAGTTGATGTCCACGGTGGGTTTCCACGACCACGCGATCCCCCCGCTGCGGACGCGGCTGGCCCTCGTCCCACTGACAGCGGGCCACCTCCGGCACAGCGCCATAGCGGACGAGATAGTCACGAGAGCGGGTGGCATCGACCATGCGGGAGTTCTCCGTGTTCAGTTGTCAGTTGTGAGTTGCCATTTCCAAAGGCTACCCGATTACCCCGGCAATGGAAGGGGGGGGAAGTGTTGTTCGTGCAAATTCGTGATGTCGATTCAGTCTGGATGCGAGACGCTTCAGGCCAGCGGGGGAAAGAGTCTCCCCGCGTTTCGTCGCTGCGTTCGCCAGAACGCGGGTGTCCCCCCAGCGAATGGACTGCCGTTCTGATTCGCTGGCTCCTTCAATTCGCTGTCGACTTCGGTCGGATTTCGCCCGAGATGAATGATCGCATCGCCACGAATTCGGGAAGTGGTGAGGGACCATGTCCTGGCTGATGAACGCAGCCACGAGTGCCCTGTTTTGCACAATCGACCGGCGTTGGTCACACTGCGATGATCGTGTTCCCCCTGAGTTGCCACTTCCCCGGAGAGACGTTCCGTGCTGCGACATCAGATGATTCACCCGCAGATCAACCAGATCATTGGCCGAGCGGGCCACCACTCGAAGATTCTGATCGCTGACGGAAACTATCCGGCGTACAACACGCTGGGGCCGAATGCGGAGTTGGTATGCCTGAATCTCTCGCCGGGTCTGGTGAGTTGTTGCCAGGTGCTGGAAGCCTTGTTGTCGGCGATTCCGATCGAGGCGGCGAACACGATGGGGATTCCCGCTGATGACCCGTACGCCCTGCAAGGCGATCCGCCGGTCTGGAACGACTACCGCCGTATTTTCAGGGACTCGAAGCTCGGCATCGAACTCCAGCCGATCCAGAAGTGGGACTTCTACAATGCCGTCGCCAGCCGCGATCATGTGCTGACGATCCAGACCGGTGACCAGGCGTTGTGGGCGAATCTGCTGTTGACGGTGGGGGTTCGCCAGCCGGGGGAGTGATGGGGAAAGGATGAAGGATGAAAGATGAAGGATGAAAGATGAAGGATGAAAGTGTCTGGTTCATCCTTCATCCTTCCACCTTCATCCTTCCTTCCTCCTTCCCGGCAATCGTTCCGAAATAAACGCCTCTGGTTCTCCCCATCAGTATCCACTGTTGTCTATGATCCCCATTTGAGGCGTCGCCCGCTGGGTTGACCCTGCCCCGCTGGTCTGTCCTGAATCTGGTGAAGTCTGATGAACTTTGGGTTTCTCGCCCCCGCGATGCTGGCCGGACTGGCGGCCATGGCGCTGCCGGTCTTGGCACACCTCATCAGCCGCCGCAAGTTCGATATCGTCCAGTGGGGGGCGATGCAGTTCCTCCAATTGGGGCGGAAGACGCGCCGCCGCATCCGACTCGAAGAGTGGTTGTTGATGCTGTTGCGGATGGGGGTGCTGGGGCTGATTGCCTTTGGGATGTCGCGTCCGTGGGCGGCGGGGGGAGCGATCTCCAGCCTGTCGGGACGAGTCAGCCGCGATGTGGTGCTGGTGCTGGATGGGTCATACAGCATGGGCTGGAAGGGGCCGGTCGATACTCCCCGCGCGCGGTCGATTCAGTGGGGGCACCAGTGCATCGACACGCTCCGCCCGGGCGATACCGTCACGATCCTCGATGTCCGCGACCAGGTGCGGCCCGTCATTGAAATCCCGACCGGGGACTTCGACTTCGCCCGCAACGCGCTCGATCAGTTGTCCGCTCCGGCAGGATCGTCGAACCTCGCAGCCGGTCTGCGGCAGGCGATTCAGATTCTCAGCCGGTCGTCGAACGTGTCGCGCGAAGTCATCGTCCTGACCGATCGTCAGAAGCTGCCGTGGCGGCCCGACGATGTCTATCAATGGACGCGGATCGATGACTCAGCGAAGCAGATGTCGGTCAAGCCCCGCATCTGGGTCGTCGATGTCATTGGCGATGTCCAGGACCGGATCAATGTGGCTGTCGGCAAATTGGAACTGTCGCGCGAGCTGACCGTCCCCGAGTTCCCGATCCGCGTGCGGGCGATGATCTCGCAGACCAACACCGAGCAGCGGCGAGTGACAGCTCACTTCGAAGTCGATGGCCAGCGGATCGTGGAACAGTCGCAGGCCCTCGATCTCCCCGTCAACGGCGAAAGCTCGGTCGAGTTCGAGCATCGTTTCTCCGAGACCGGGAGTCACCTCGTCAGCATCGTTGTCGATGCGGACAAACTTCCCGGCGATGATCGGTCGGATGCTGTGATCGAAGTCGCGGATGGGATTCCGGTCCTCGTGGTTGACGGCGATCCGCAGCCCGACCCGGTGCTGTCCGATTCGTTCTTCGTGACCTCGGCGTTTTCGGCGGTGCGAGACACTCCCTGGGTGCGGGCCGACAAGGTCAGTTGGCTCGACTTCAACTCGACCTCGTTCACCGGCAAGGCAGTCGCCTGGCTCCTCAATGTGCCCACGCTGACCGTGCCGCAGGCGGAGGCCCTCGTCAAGTTCGTCGAAGACGGCGGCACGGTGGTCTTCGCCGCCGGGAACAAGTCGCAGGCGGGTTGGTATCCCGGCCTGCCCGAGCCGCTGGCCAAGAAGCTGGCCCCCGCGACACTGATCCAGGTGCAGACCGAGACCGACCTCAAACTGGGGGCCATGCGGTTGGATAGCGAGAGCCTCAAGACCCCGTGGCTGGAGCGGTTTCGCAAGGAGCAGGGGGTCGATCTGACCTCGATCCGGTTCTCGAAGTGGTGGCGGATGGAACCGGTCGCTGGCGATCCCGCGCCGGTCGACAAGGCGGGGAAGCCGATCCCCGAGGTGCCCAGTGATCCCGCCGCCCTGGAGCGATCGGCGGGCGGAACGGTTCTGGCTAAACTGGAGAACGGCATGCCGTGGCTGATCGCCAAACGGCTCGGGAAGGGGACGGTGGTGCAGATGTCGACGCCTCTGGATTCGGACTGGTCGACGCTGCCGAGTAAGAATGACTTCGTGCCGTTCCTGCATGAGGTCGTGTTCAACTACTCGACCCAGCGGACCAGTCGCAACGTCGACATGGGTTCCCCGCTGGTCCTCGATCAGGCTCCGCTGGGTGAACTCATCGTGAAAGACCCCGACGGCAAGGAGTCCCGCATTCCCACGAAGGTCGAAGGGGACCACCGCATGGCCCGCTTCGCGCAGACCACTCTGCCCGGCGTGTACGAGATGCGTTCCGCAGCCGGGGCCGGAAATCCGGAGCGGTTCGTCGTCAACTTCGACCACGCGGAGTCCGATCTCTCCGCGCTGACTCCACCCGAGGAGCAGGGGCTCACGAAGAAGGGACTCGTGTTCACTGCGGATGCGGAGTCGGTCGCCAAGAACGCGACCGACCAGCAGGCCCGCTCGGAGTTCTGGTGGTGGCTGCTGCTGATCGTGCTGGGCATGCTGGTGTTCGAGGTGGTGATGACGCGGCGTCTGGTGCAGGGCGGGTACGTCCTGAACGATCCAGCTGTGGCGTAGGTACGCCCCGTTGGAGCTCAGGCTTTAGCCTGCGCTTCGCCTACGACAGAGGAGCGGTAGCGAGCGGCTGGACGTAAGTCCGCCGTGCTGCTCGGCGCTGTCATGCGGAAGTGGCCCGGTTTGGTCGGAGGATGTCTCACGAACTCGGGGGGCTGTCGCCGCCCCGCTCGCTGGGGTTCTGCGGGCGTCATCGCCGACAATCCTCTATCCGCGTCCGTTCCCGGCGGCGTACAATTCCCGCGACCGGCACGGATTCCGCCAGTGAGGCTGAGATCCCGATGCCGGAATGATCGGGAATTGAGTCTCTCACCAGACGGGGCAGCGCCATGGCGGTCTCTGAGGAACATGATCTGCCGCCGGAGTTGCTGGCTCTCCAAAGCGAGATGGCCACGATTGCCCGGAATTATGGGCTCGACTTCCCCAAGACCATCTTCGAGTTCGTCGACTACGACGAAATGAGCATGATGGCCGCTTACGGCGGCTTTCCGGTGCGTTACCCGCACTGGCGGTTCGGGTCGCAGTATGACGAGCTGATGAAGGGGTACTCGTATGGTCTGCAGAAGATCTACGAGATGGTCATCAACACCGACCCGTGTTATGCCTACCTGCTGAACTGCAACGGGCTGACCGACCAGAAGCTGGTGATCGCGCACGTCTACGGGCACGGGGATTTCTTCAAGCACAATGCCTGGTTCGAACGCACCAATGTGCGGATGCTCGACCAGATGGCGAACCATGCCTCGCGGATCAATCGGTATATCGACCGCTATGGGTACGATGTCGTCGAGCAGTTCGTGGATGCCTGCCTCTCCATTGAAGACCTGATCGACCCGCACTCGGTCCACATCCGCCGCCGTCCCGACCCCCAGCGAGTCGAAGCCGACCGCCAGAAACAGGACGAGGAACGCGAGGAGGACGAGCACGGCCTGGGCGGGAAACGCGGCAAGTTCGAGGCCAAGGGGTACATGGACCCCTACATCAACCCGCCAAAAGTCCTGCACGCCGAGCAGGAAGAACGCAAACGCATCGAAACCGCCCGCACCGCCCAGCGCAAATTCCCCGAGGAGCCGCAGCGGGACATCATGCTGTTCCTGCTCGAGCACGCTCCGCTGCGCGACTGGCAGCACGACATCCTGGCAATCATCCGCGACGAAGCGTACTACTTCGCTCCGCAAGGCATGACCAAGATCATGAACGAGGGCTGGGCCAGCTTCTGGCACTCGACGATCATGACGCGGCACGGCCTGACCGATGCCGAAATCATCGACTACGCCGACCACCACTCGGGCACGATGGCCATGTCGGGGATGCGGCTCAACCCGTACAAGATCGGAATCGAACTCTACCGCGACATCGAAGACCGTTGGAACCGCGGCCAGTTCGGCTCCGAATGGGACAGTTGCGACGACGAGGAGGAGAAGAAGCACTGGGACCGTAAGCTCGGCTTGGGGCGAGAAAAAATCTTCGAGGTCCGAAAGATCCACAACGACGTGACGTTCATTGACAGCTTCCTGACTGAGGACTTCTGCCGCAAGAACAAGTTCTTCAGCTTCGCCTTTAACGAGGAGAAGAAGGACTACGAGATCGCCAGCCGCGAGTTCCATGAGATCAAGTCCCATCTGCTCAACAATCTCACCAACCACGGACGCCCGTTCATCTCGGTGATCGACGGCAACTACAAGAACCGGGGCGAGCTGTACCTGAAGCACGACTACCAGGGGATCGAACTCAAGCCGGACTACGCGAAGGCCACGCTGACGAACCTGCAACGCCTGTGGGGTCGCCCGGTACATATCGAGACGATCGTCGATGAGAAGACCCAAGTCATGGGGTACGACGGGACGCGGCACGAGATTGTGTGAGATGGCGATTGTCGGCGACTTCTCCGAAGTCGCTGGAGCGGCGTTCGGCTCGCGAGACGACGATCGATCGACAGCACACCATTTCGGTCCCGTGCTGTCTGGTTTGAAGATTTCATCAGTCATCGCGTCGCACCCGCGACTTCGGAGAAGTCGCCGACATTGCCGTTGCGACATCCGTCCCGGTTGATTTCTGCGGTATCGCCTCTTATTCTGGCGAGCCAGTCTTTCCCGCGACTTCATCGCCTCTCCCGGCTCTCTCGTTGGTCCAATCCAGACCGGTGGACTGAACCATCCAGAGCCAGCGGTGTGTCTCCCCAGCTGTGAATTACTCCCGAGGAATCGAAGATGTCTGTTACCCCAATCAGTCGTCGCGTGGCACTCCGCCACTGGGTCTTGACGGGACTGCTGGCCTGCGTGCTGAGCGGCTGCCCGGCGAGTCCACCGCCGGTGGTTCCGCCCGCGAATCCGGGGACGCCGACCACTCCGGGAACTGCACCGACGCCGTCCACCGGGACTGGCCAGGTGAAGCGGATCATCATGCTGGTCAACGGCGATGACCCGTTCTGGGATGCGATGTACAAGGGGATGGAGCAAGCCGAGAAGGATCTCAAACTGGCCGACTCGGGCTTGCGGGTGGCAATGGACAAGCCCGACTTCACTGAAGACATGCAGATCAACAAGCTCAAGCAGTACGCCAGCCAGACCGACATCGCAGCCGTCGCGATCTCACCGGTGAATGCCACGAACCAGGCGATCGCCGAAGGCATGCGCGAGCTGCGGAAGAAGGGGATTCCCGTGTTCTGCATCGATTCAGACATGGGGAAGGATTTCCATGACACCCGCATCGCGTACCTGGGCACCACCAATCTGGTCGGGGGAGAAGAGCTGGGCAAATGTGCCAAGGCCCTGCTGCCCGAGGGACAGTACGTCACATTTGCTGGGAAGGCAGACGTGCAGAATGTGATCGAGCGAGTCGGAGGGTTTGGCGAGGGAGCGGGGGAGACGTTCAAGCTGCTCTCATCCCTGACGGATGAGGCCGACCTGAGCGTGGCTCAGCAGAACGTGAAGACAGCCCTCAACAACTTCCCCGAGTTGAACTGCCTTGTCGGCATCTGGGCGTACAACGCACATGCGATTGCCGAAGTCGTTAAGGAACGCAGCGTGAAGGACAAGGTCAAGGTCGTCGTGTTTGACGCCGCTCAGACAGCCATTGCCGATATGGAGGCCGGCGGGATTGACGCGATGGTCGTGCAGAACCCCTATCAGATGGGCTACCTCGGCACCGAGCTGATGAAGGCGTTCATCGACAAGGACACCGCCACGATCCAGAAGACCTACCCGAGTTATGACCCCGCCACCGGCAAGTTCGCGGAAGGCGGCGATGTCTACGCGACCGAGCTGCGGGTCGTGGTGCCGGATGAAAAGTCTCCCGTCAAGAAGGAGTTGTTCAAGCCGGAGACGAAGTTCTTCTACCTGAAGGACTTCAAGGCGTGGCTGACGGAACGCGGGCTGGTCAACTCCTGAAGCCTGTATAGTGCTAGTCTCCCGTGGGATAGACTTCCAGCCTGTCATTGTTTTGAGACTGACAGGCTGGAAGGCTTTCCCACGGGGCACAAGGTCGCTCCTCTCTGTCAGGTATACCTTCGCGATGTCTGGATCCCCGCAGAGCCTCTTCGCCCGCTTCCGCAACGAGTTGGGGCTCGTGATTGCGATCTTCGCGGTGTTGTCGATCACCTCGCTGATTAACCAGGACTACTTTCGCGAACCGTGGCGGAACTTCCGGGACATTGCGCAGGAGACCTCGCTGGTCGGGATCTTTGCTCTGGGTGCGGCGATCGTCATCATTGCCGGAGGGATCGATCTCTCGTCCGGGACGATGATCCTGTTTTCGGCGTCGGTGTGTGTTCTGGTGACTTACATTTTTGCCCCCATATCCGGTGGCAGGCCGAACCCGGCCCAAGCGTCGGCTTTCATCGTCTGGTGCGGCGTCGGGGCGGCATTGGCCACGGGCCTCCTCGTCGGGACGTTTCATGCCTGGCTGATTACCATCGTCAAGTTGCCGCCGTTCGTGGCCACACTCGCGACGCTCGTCGGCCTGCGGAGTCTGACCAAAATCATGAACGGCGGGATCACCGATTCGCTGGGGATCAAGGTGCAGTCGATCAACGCCAATGCGTCGCTGTTCGGCGAACTCCGGGTGTGGTGGATTCCCGTCATGGTGTTTCTCGTGCTGGGGACGGGCTTGTGGTTGCTCATGAACCGGACCGTGATCGGGCGGCACCTGTATGCCCTCGGTGGCAATGAAGAGGCGGCCCGGCTCAGCGGCATCAACACGGACAACCTGAAGTGGCTGGCCTACACGATCGGCTCGGTGACAGCTTCGATCGCCGGAGTCTTGTACGCGGCCAAGATCAGCACCTGCACCCCGTCCTCAATGGGGGTCGGCTACGAACTCAATGCGATCGCTGCGGCGGTCGTTGGCGGATGCAGCCTGCAAGGCGGAACCGGGTTGATCCCCGGCGTGATGCTCGGCGTGCTGTTCCTACAGGTCGTGATCGATGCCGTCGCCAAAGTATTCAAGACCAACCCCGACGACTGGAAGGGACAGATCGTCGGACTGCTGGTGGTGCTGGCGGTCGCGTTCAATGAAATTCGTCGAGGCGGGACCGGGGGTCGCAAGCGGATGTTCCCCGGTGCCATCGGCTGGGTGACGGTGCCGATGCTGGCTCTGGTCCTCACGCTGGAAGTGTTCGCCGCCGACACCCAGCACCGACTGTGGGCCTCGCTGGCGGTAGGAGGAGTGGCGTTCGTCGCACTCCTGAGCCGCAAGCTGTTCGAGGACTACGCCGGACAGGCCATGACGGTCCGCTCAGAGTGACATTGTAGCACGACGCTCCGCGTCGTGACGTACGACGCGGAGCGTCGTACCACATTCTTCTACTCCCCAGCGGCACTGGTCCTCACCCCATTCCCCGTGGCGTCAATCGTCGGCAGCGTCTCCTCCTCGGTCGGCGGACTCACCGGCGGGGGGAAGGCGGGCTTGGCGGTCTCGACGCGGGTGGGGGCGGGGGCGTCGGGGCGGGCGGTCGGGCCGAGGGCGATCCGCTGTTCGCCGATCTGTACATCGGCGATCTTCATCGTGCCGGTCGTCATGACCCCCGAAACCGTGCGGCTGAACAGCGGCCGCGAGGCGAGCGCGGCCTGAGCGGCCGGGTCGGGACGCAGCGTGAGCTTCACCACGGTCCGATCCGGGTAGGTCATCTGCACGGTGAACGCCAGGTTCTTGCGCGGGGCCTCGAACGGGGCACCCCAGTCGTTCTTCCCCGCGAACCGCAGTTGGTACTGGCCGTTGCTGGAGGTGATGTGTGGCCTGCCGAGCGACTGGTCTTCGTAGCTCACCTGCATTGTGGCCAGATGCAATTGCCACGCGGGGGAGACCCGCACGATCAGTTCGTCCTTGCCGAACTGGAACTGTGGCTGGGCATCCAGCGAGGCCATGATCGCCGGGATCACGGTCGCGGGAGTGTCCTTGTCTCCGAGAGTCGCCGCACAGCGTAACAAGAGCGGCGCGGGGAGATCGGCCACGGTCTGCGGGTTCGACAAGACTCGCGCGAGCTTGGTCCGCTCGCCGGTTTTCTGGTACAGCGCGACGAGGAACACGTGGCTGTTGTGCTTCTCCAGGTTCGTGTCGAGGTTGCACAGGATCGCGTCCTCCGCGGTGGCCGTGCGCGAGTGGCGCTCCAGCACGCGGGCACAGACGAGGTTCGCCTCCCACACGTCGCGCGAGTACGACAACGCCCGGTTGGCGGTCGCTGCGGCAGTGAGTTGCCCGGTGAAGTCCTCAATGGCCGACTGGTTCGCCAGGGCGGTGGCCAGCATGTCGTCCTTGCGGAAGTGCCCCTGGCCGAGCTGTTCGAGGCGCTGGTAGGTCTCGACCGCTTCCGTGAGTTGGCCCTGCTCCTGCTGCGTGCGACCGGTGTAATACCAATAGGGCGGGTAGCACTCCATGAAGTCCTCCATCCGCTTGAGCACGCGGAGGCGGACCTCGGGTTTCGGCTCGCGCATGGCGACTTCAATGGCGTCTAGATCGTTGCCCCGGATCAGCCACTTGTCGGGAATCTTCTTCTTCTGGGCCAGCTTCCAGAACGTGTCCATGAACAGCGACGACTTCGCGACCACCGAGGTGATGCGCGTCTTCTCGATCTTCAGCAGATCCTGATCCCGCTGAAACTCCATCGAGCGGTAGTCCCACCAGCTGTTGGCTCCGCCGCGAATGGCGTTGCCGACCTGGGCGGTGGCGACATCGGCTCCCATGGCGAGGACATCCCACGCGACCTTCTTCTGGACCGAGTTCTTGTGTTGATCGCGATACAGATTGCGTTCGTAGTCGGCGACCCCGACCTGGTTGATCTCGTCGAGGACCGCAGTGTAGAGCTGAATCACCTCGGGGTCCGCGACGGCGTCCATATTCAGGTTGTTGAGGATTTTCTCCTGTTCCTGATTAAGCACAGCACGCGAGGGATCCTTGCGGATGCGGTGGAACGACGCGCGGCAGTAGTTCAGCGCGACGGCAGTGGAGTGGTTCTCCACGGTGGTGAGTGGAGGCTCGACAGCAGCTGTCACTGTCGGTGCGGCATCGGGAAGGACGAGTAAGGGAGCGACGGGTGGCTGTTCCTGCGCCATGGCGACACCCGCGAAGGTGAACCCGGTGAGGAGCGTCAGTTCAATCAGTCGCAAGCGCATCACGATCCAGAGGTTTCCAAACATGTGACATCCTCCCAGAAGGGAGTCTCGCCAGCCGGGCCTCCTGCCGGTGCGATGGGGTTGTCGGCGACTTCTCCGAAGTCG
>JAYTFV010000314.1:0-27525 GCA_043734065.1 Planctomycetota bacterium | reverse complement strand
ACGGCAACGTACTTTGTGAAGTTGGGCAACTCTTCTCTGACTGAAAACTGATGACTGACGACTGAAAACCAACGCACTGTGAAACAGTGCGTTGCCGTGGGCCAGAGCGGTTCATTGGTTCGTTGTGACAGGGAGTGATCTGCTGGAGTAGGTCGCTACGACGGGGGACTCTTGTCCAGCGCCCGCTTGCGGTTCTCGTGCCGCACCAACTGGCCGCACGCCGCAGCGATGTCCTGGCCCAACGAGTACCGCAAGGTCGTGTCGATCCCGGCGGCTTTGAGTTGGGCCGCGAATTTCTCGCGAGTCGACTTGTTGCTTCCGACGAGGTGCGGCGACTCCTCGATCGGGTTGTACGGGATCAGGTTCACATGCACCCGCAACCCCTCGACCCACGCGATCAGTTCACGGGCGTCGGTCTCTGAATCGTTCCGCCCCGCCAACAGCAGGTACTCAATCATCACCGGCGTCCGCGTCTGGGCGTTCACCTCCCGCACTGCTTCTCGCAGCTGGTCGAGTGGGTAGGTCTTGGCCAGCGGGATCAACTGCTCGCGGATGTCTTGGCGAACGCTGTGCAGACTGAGAGCCAGATTCACCAAGGGGAACCGCTCCGCACATCGCAGCATGGCATCGGCCACTCCGACCGTCGACACCAACAGCTTCGTCGGCGGATGATGAAACAGGTCCGGCGCGGTGAGGGCCTCCAGCGTCTCGTACAGGTTCACTTCATTGTGAAACGGCTCCCCCATCCCCATGAACACGATGTTCCGCACCTTCCGCTGCTCGGGGGCGAGAAGCTGGCCCGCAATTAACAACTGATCGAGGATCTCTGCCGGGGAGAGATTACGAGCGATCCCCATCTTTCCGGTGGCACAGAAGTCACACGCTGCCGCACACCCCACCTGGCTCGACACGCACAGAGCAGTCCGCCCCGAGGCGACCCGCAGGATCACCGATTCGATCAACATGCCGCTCGCCGTTTTGAGCAACAGCTTCGTGGCCCCGTCGATTGTCGAGTCGCTCTGGTGATACAGCGACAGGGCATGCACCGCCACCCGATCCGCCGCCGGAAAGCTGGCGAGAGCCGACTCATCCGACACAAAGTGCTTGAGCAAATCTGTCCGCAACCGCCGCACCACGGTCGGGTCGAGTCGCAACTCCTGGCGGAGTGCTTCCAAGGCCGGGCGGTCGAAGAGGCTAACGGGCTGGGACATGAGGTACGAAGTGTACCACGGGGACACCGATGTGGAACGGCGGAGATCGCGGGACACGCTGTTCGAGTCACTTTGCTCATACTGTGCCGTGGAGTGGCGGTGGGGCTCTAGCCGCTGGTATCTTGTGCTGAAGCCAGTTCACACTGAGCTGAGGGACATCGTTCGAATTGGGTTTCACTGACCCGTGTGGCAAGAGACAAAGGAACAGGAGATGGCAATGGACTGGCAGTCACTGCTCTGCAAAGAACGACCACGACCATCAACGAATCCCGGCGATCATCGTGCCGAGTTCGAGAGAGACTTGGATCGGTCTGTTTTTTCCACGCCGGTCAAGAGATTGCAAGACAAGGCGCAAGTCTTTCCATTGGAGCCGAACGATGCTGTCAGGACGCGACTCACACATTCGATGGAGGTCTCGGCGGTTGCTCGCGGCTTAGCAACCAAAGTCGGAAAGTGGCTACTGGATAACAAAGAAATCCAGCCTGGACAAGAGCGGTGGATCGAAGCCATAGCCGCTGTCTGCGGCCTGATCCACGATCTCGGCAACCCGCCGTTTGGTCACTCGGGTGAAGACGCGATTCGCGAGTGGTTTGCGAATCGATTCGGAGAAAAAGGACTCGGAGGCGAGTTGACTGGAAATCCCCAACTCATTCAGGACTTCTTGAAGTTCGAAGGTAACGCACAATCGCTTCGACTTGTGTCGAAACTTCAGATTCTTGCTGATTTCAATGGCCTGAACCTGACATACGGAACGCTGTCTGCTTCATGCAAGTACACAGCAGCATCTCATACGACGGTGAGTAACGGCGACCACGCAAAATCAAAACCCGGGTACTTCGCTTCAGAAAGCAAACTTGTCGATTCAATTCGAGAAAAGACGGGTACAGGGGATGCCCGCAATCCCCTCACATTCCTCGTGGAAGCTGCCGATGACATCGTTTACTCCGTCGCCGATATCGAAGATGCGGTAAAGAAAGACATCTTAAGCTGGCAGGACGTTCAAAAGTCGATCTTGCAATGCAAGTCAATGCAAGAGTATGGGATGACTGCCAATATGCTGAAGCCGAAATTGCTTGACCCCAAAGAGCGTATCGTCATACAGGCATTTAAAGGCACAAAGCGAATTCTGAAGGCTGGCCAGCGCGACATGCCCAAGGACGTACCCAATGACGCGTATGCATCCGCCTTTCGCACATCAGTGATCGGCATCCTTGTGAACTCCAGTGTGAAAGCATTTCAGGATAACTATGACTCGATCATGAACGGTAGCTACAAGGGAGAATTGGTCGAAGAAGGAGATGCAATGACACTCGTTGATCGCCTCAAGAATCTCGCCCGCACCAAGGTCTACTGCACACCCTCAAACCTGAAGTTGGAGCTGATGGGGCGTCGCGTGATCTTCGACCTGATGGACCTGTTTTGGGAGGGTGCCCAGCAATTGCCTATAGAGGGGAACCCAAAGCCCAAGACGTTTCCAGGGAAACTTGGAGCGCTACTGTCAGACAACTACCGACGAGTCTTCCAGCATTCCGTGAAGACAATGCCAGAGCTTCCAGAGAACTACCATCGTTTCCAACTTGTCACTGACTACGTCTGCGGCATGACAGACACATTCGCAAAACGTCTCCATGCGGAGTTGACTAATGGATAGTCAGACCACAGTGGATGACCTCAAGGCATGCTTGCGGAACGATGTCGCGTACCTGTGTCATCGGGTGGATCGCCGTTGGGCCGAACCCATTGCGAGGACATTTCGCGACTTGCGTGAGTCCAAAGCTCACGCGGTCTTCTTTGGCGGAACACTGCGCTCGCTGTTGTTGGCACGAATGTCTTCACGAGGACGGACCCGCATCGGGCGTCCACGCGATATCGACATTGTCGTCGACGGAATCGACCTCGAAGACCTTCGTATTCGATTTGCCTCGATGGTTTCTCGTGAGACCCGATTTGGTGGACTGCAACTCAAGCGATTGAACATGCAGTTTGACGTGTGGCCCTTGAATCGAACTTGGTCATTCGTCCATGACGAAACGCCAACACCAACTTTCTCAGATCTCCCTTTCACGACGTTCTTCAATGTGGAAGCGATTGCCGTGGATGTTTGGGCTGAGCCTGGCTCGACCCGTTCGATTTATTCCGGGGACGACCAGTTCTTCAAAGGGATATTGTCTCGGACGATTGAAATCAATCGAGAAGACAATCCTTTCCCTGTCTTGAGTGTGGCTCGATCACTCATCATGGCTTCATTCTTGGGTTTTGCAATCGGCCCAAACCTCGCTCGATACCTGGCGACTCACGGCCCAGGCATCTCGAACTCGGAGTTTGAGAACATCCAAATGAAACACTATGGCCAATTGCGAATGGCACCAGATTCAATGCGTGAGTTGATAGACGAGATCCGAAGAAAAGTGGATCGAGGTGACGCCGCGCCCTTCAAGATTCCGGCATGGCGACAACTGATGTTCTGGCCTGACAACGAAGGCAGCGATTGAGAAAAACCTGAGCATTGAGTAGCCCAAGAAACATGCCTGCATCAGAGTTCCGCTCACACGACTTCCTTCCCCCACGCCACTGCCAACTGGACCAGAATCGCGGCCGCGGTTTCCATCTCCTCGACGCAGGTCCACTCCAGTGGCGAATGCGGGTTGTACTGGCCGCTGGAGAGGTTCGGCGTCGGCAGGCCGCGTTCGGTCATTTGGGCTCCGTCGGTGCCGCCGCGGATGATGTCCATGATCGGCTCGATGCTCGCAGCTCGCACCGCTTCGATGGCCTTGGGGATCGCGCGGGGTTCTCGGTGCAGGCCGTCGCGCATGTTGCGGTACTGCTTCTTGGTTTCGATGGTGATGCGGCAGGCGGGGTAGACCGCGCGAAGACCCTCGGCGATCCGTTCGAGGAGTTCCTTCTGCTTCGCAAGGTTCTCGGTCTCGAAGTCTCGCAGAATGATCCGGCACGATGAGGACGCCACACCGCCCTGGATCTGATACGGGTGCATGAACCCCTCGCGCCCATCGGTCGTCTCGGGTGAAAGATTCTGCCTGGGCAGCCGCGCAATGAAGTCGCTGAGGATGCGGACGGCGTTGACCATCACCCCCTTCCCGACCGAGGGATGCGTGTTGCGCCCCTCAACCGTCACGATGGCCAAGTCCGCCGAGAACGTCTCCGTGTCGATCCGCCCCACTCCGCCCGAGTCGAGCGTGTACCCGCACACCCCGCCCAGCTTCGCGAAGTCGAGCCCCTCGACCCCCCGCCCGACCTCTTCATCGACAGTGAAGCAAACCCGCACCGGGCCGCACGGAATCGACCGATCCCTCATGAGTCGGTCCGCAGCTGTCATGATGATGGCGAGGCCCGCCTTGTCATCGGCTCCGAGGAGCGTGGTGCCGTCGGTGGTGATGATGGTCTTGCCGAACAGCTCGTTGAGGTGCGGGTTCTCGCTGATCTTCAAGACTTTCGACGGATCACCGGGCAAGACGAGATCGCCGCCGCGATAGTCATTGTGGACGACCGGCTTCACGTTCGTGCCGGAATACTCAGGCGAGGTATCGACATGCGAATTCCACACGATCATGGGGGCGTTGTGCGACACCGTCCCCGGGATCGTGCCCATGACGATCCCGTGGTCATCGATCGAGACATCGACCAGGCCCAGATCGCGACACTCCTGTTCCAGCAACCGGCTCAACACGAGTTGCTTGGCCGTGGAGGGGAGCGTCGGGGACTTCTCGTCCGACTGGGTATCGATGCGGACATAACGCAGAAAGCGGTCGAGGAGGCATTCCATGCGCGGGAGTTCCCTGATCACGGGGGATGGGATGTGCCTCCGCATGATCGATGGACCGACTGATTCCTGCAAGTCGTTCACAGGGGAAATCAAGAGGGGGGAATCAAGGAGGCGGGTGCATTCGCCCAGCTGGAGAGCCCCAGCCCTCGCGGTGGGCCCCCGGTGGAAGCGACTCTCCCACCGGGTCAGCGTCTCGGCGGGCGGGGCAGAACCCATTCAGGGTTCGAGAGTGGCGAGGCCGTGTTGCCCCAGGGTGCGCTTCCTGCGGTCGCGACCCTGGGCTGTGCTGTGTCGCCCCTTCAGGGAAAGAGTCTGGCTCCGCTGAGAAGTGGTTTCTGGCTGATGGCTGATGGCTGACGGCTGACTGCTTTCTGCGTTGCCGTGCGATCCTACGACCTCATCTTGTCACATCACAAGGCATTCGGTTAGCTTGCGGTGCTTCCCGATTCGGTCGGGAGTGGTGACGGGGACCGGGAGGGTCTCCGGGGGTGGCGGTCTGGTCGCTCAATTGCGATCAGTCGCAGGAGGCTGTCATGGATGTCCGTTTGCGGCTCACATTTTTCTGCGGTGCCTGTCTGGGACTGGCGGTTGGATTCGCCGCGGGGCATGTCTCGGTGTGGGGACGCATCGACTCGTCACGGTCGAAGGGGCTGGCATTTGATGAGGCGGGTCAGTCGAGGGACTCGGCCTCCAGGGGGGCGGCGGGGTTCGAATTGCCCGCTGTGCTTTCGAGTCCCGTCTTCAAAGGCCAGACGCCGGTTCCGGGCGGGGCCGTCGTGCTGAACGACCCGGACCTGGGCGATGAGCCGGTCCATGCGGACGCCTTGGTCGAGATGCCAGCCGCTCTGGATTCCCGGGAATCCGCGAGTCCGCCGCCCTCATTTCCCGTATCGCACGCCAAGCCATTAACGAAACCCGCCTCATCGGTTCCCCCTGGTCCGCGACCTCAACCGACCCAGAATCGGCAGGCCCAGGCGGTCGCCTCCGAACTCGCTCCGCTCGATCCCGAAGTGGCCGAGATGCTGAAGGACGAACTCCACGGAGTGTCGGAACAACAGCGTGAAGTGTGGGCCGATGCACTCCGCGGGATGTCTCCCGGAGATGCCGCCGGGGTCATCCTGATGTGGAAAAAGTTCGGCCAGAAGGGATCCGGGGCCGGTCATCTCAGTTCGACGACGCCTTCGTTTGATGCCAGCCATCCCGACGCGGCCCCCGCCCGACTACGCCATTTCTCCCCCGATCCAGCCATTGGCGAAGACCTCGGATTGAAGATCACGCAGCACAACAAGGCGAACCGGGAGACCTGTGGCTATCTGGAGTTGCTCCCGGTGTTTCATGAGGTTCCCTTCGACGCTGTCGACGGCAGCCCGCATTCCCGAATCATCGGCTACCGCTTGAACATCCAGCCGGGTCGACTGGTCGAAACCGGCAACCCATCGCATGTCGCGGTACAGCGCGAAGGCTTCTTCGCCGTCAAGCTCCCGACCGGAGAGGAGCAGTACACGCGGGTCGGGCGACTGGTCCTCGATGCCCAGCGGCGGTTGTGCATCGACCTCGGTGACCGCGACCTGCCGCTCACTCCCGAAGTGATCTTCCCCGAGGGAGCGACCCGCTTCACCGTCCAGAACGGACAGTTGCGAGTCGCAGTCGAGGGGCAGACGGACCCGGCCACAGTCGGTAAGCTGCAGGTGGCGGAGTTCTTCGACGCCAGTCGGCTGCTCGCGCTGGGCGGCAGTCTGTATGGAGCGACCACAGCTTCGGGGAAGCCGAAGCTGGTGGCTGCCGAGTTGGTGTTTCAGACACTGGAATACCCGCTGATCGAGGGGAGTTCGACGCTCGCCACTGCCAGCCAGAATGCGTCAGTCCCGGTCGCTGCCACCCGACGGGAGTAAGGTGTGATGAGACGTGCGGCGGTCGCCTTGTTGCGGGGAATGGAGAGCCTGCTGTCGGGGTTTCTGATCGGCGGCGTGCGGCTGTACCAGATTTTCCTGAGTCCGATCTTCGGTCGGCAGTGCCGGTTCGAGCCGACGTGCAGCCACTACTTCATCGGAGCGGTCCGCAAGTACGGGCCGATCATCGGCACCCTGAAAGGGATCGGTCGCATCTGCCGCTGCCACCCGTTCCATCCCGGCGGGGACGACCCGCCATGAGGGTGGCAAATTCGCGGCACTGAAAATGAGTGTCGAAGGATTCCCGGATTTGTTACGATCAATACCGCATGTGAATGGGCGACGCTGCGGCGTCGACGGCCAGAGTCTGTTCGTGGTCAGGGGAGTCTCGGAATGTCTGTACTTGCGCGACGATGCGCTGCCAGTGTCTGTGGTTGGGCGGTGTTGCTGGCTGTGTTCAGCCTCGGAGTGGGTTGGTCGCATGTGGCCCAGGCTCAGGCTCCGGTTCCGGCGGCAGCTCCGGTTCCGGCGGCAGCGGCTCCCGCAGCGGGTGGTGCCCCGGCGGCGAAGGAGGCAGCTCCCAAGCAATCGTCGTTGATGTGGTTGATCCACACGTCGGGCTGGATCGGGCTGGTGCTGTTGGCGATGTCGTTTTACTTCGTGGCCCAGGTGGTCCGGCTGTTTCAAGACTTGCGGCCCGAGGTGGTCATGCCGCCGGGCCTGGTCGAGGACATGGACAAGCTGCTGGCGGGTCGCGACTACCCCGGCATCCTGCGGATTGCCAAGGAGAGTGAGTGCGAACTGGGTCAACTGGTCACGTCGGGGATCACCTCGCTCTCCAGCGGTCTGGCGGAAGCTCGCGATTCCGTCGACCGGATGGGCGAAGTCATCACCGTCGAGATGGAAAAACGCATCAGCATGCTGGCGGTCATCGGGTCGCTCGGCCCGTTGATCGGGCTGCTCGGTACGCTGAAGGGAATGATCTCCAGCTTCAGCGTGATCGCTAGTGGCGAGCAGATGAAGGCCGCTGAAGTCGCCTTCGGGATCTCGGAAGCTCTAGTGATTACGTTCGAGGGGGTGGCCCTCTCGGTGCCCGCGATCTTCCTGTTTGCGGTGTTCAAGAACCGCGTGGCCTCGCTGAGCTTGCAGGCCATTACGATGGCCGATGAATTCATGCTGCGAGTGCATGGTTCGGCGACACGTGGCAAGTCCGGCGGTGCCCCGACCGCTGCTCCCGCAGCTCCCCAGGCCTGATGCTTCACCTCGATCAGTGAGTCAAAGCAGGAGTGAATCCATGTCTGCACAAACCAGTGAAGGGGTCGAACCCAACCTGACGCCGATTCTCGACATGGTCTTCCAGTTGATCACGTTCTTCATGCTCGTGATTAACTTCAAGGGGGCGTCGATGGATCTGTCGCTGCAACTCCCCGTGCTGGGGTCGGCCCGTCCGCTGGAGTACGCGGGGACGCTGGAGCCGATCGTGCTGAATATCGACCCCCAAGGCGGAGTGAAGTCGTTTGGGCACGCGGTGGTTGTGGATGACTTTGTTCCGCACGAAGCCAAGATGCTTAAGCTGCAGTTGAAGGCTCTCGGGAAACCATTAGAAGAGGGGGCGGAATTGCCCGTTCCCGTCATCATCCGCGCGGACAAAGTGACCGACTTCGCCACCGTGCTGAAGGTCATTCGACTGTGCCAGGCGCAGGGCTATCGAAACATTGCCTTGAGTGCCATGAACCGTCAGGGAGGCACATAAATGGCTCGCCGCCGAAAAAAACACAAAGCTCCGGGAGAGGTGCAGATCAACCTCGCAGCCATGCTTGACATGGCCTTTCAGCTGCTGGCGTTCTTCATTCTGACCTTCCGTCCCGCGCCGATCGAGGGGCACTTCCAACTGCACATGCCGCCGCCGTCCACTCCCATTGCGGATGCGCCCCCCGAATCGACCCAATCCCCGAATCCCTCCACGGGTGAGTCCTCCTTTCTCGAAACGCTGGATTTGATGGTGCGGGCGGACAACAAGGGACAGGTGACCTCGATCGAAATCGGATTGGAAACGGTCGTGGCGGGACGGTTGACCCAACCCGCCATTCAGCAACTCAACACGAAGCTCCGGGCGAGCCTGAAAGACTCACCCTACGACCGCATCCAGTTGCATGTGGACCGCCGCCTGCACTATGAGGAGCTGATGAAAATCGTCGATGTCTGTACGCGGCAGACGCTGCCGGATGGAAACCAGATGCGACAGGTGGGGTTCATGGAACTGGCGAACCAGGGCGAGTGATCGCCGAGACAGCAGGCGTCGTGAACTGAGCCGTAGCTGCCCCTCGCCAGAGGGCGGGCGCGTGATCCGATTCGCCCACGTTCTGGCGAACGTGGCTACGGGTCGGATGAGTCCGAGGGCGGATGCTCGGCGATTGATCTTGTGGGGAGGCCGCTCATGCGACGCAGAACTGTCAGGCCCTTTGGCTCTTCGGTCACCGCCGCGCGCGGGATGTCGTTGCTCATCGGACTCGCGGTGCTATGGATGGTGTACGACGCCATTCGGCAGCCAGCCGCCTGGCACTGGCTATCCGCCAGCGAGGATGATCGGGTCCAGATTCCCGTCGCTCCCCCCGCGGGTCGAGCCGAGGAGCCCTTCACCCACATGGTGGTCCCCGGCGTCAACGACCTCGATCACGATGCGCTGGCCGATTTCCAATCGCGTGAAGAACTTATCACCGACAAGAGCGAACTCCGCTCGCGCGAAATGATCGCCTACTGGCAACTGCTGGGGTGGTGCCGGACCCAGTCGTTCGAGGAATTTGAGCAGCGGGCTCGGCGCGATCTGGCCGTGACTCAGATTTGGGAGGAGCCCCAGAAGTATCGCGGGACGCCGATCCGGCTGCGGATGCATGTGCGTCGAGTCTTGAAGCACACCGAGGTCAAAGAGAACCCGCTGGGAGCCAAGGACGTTTATGAAGCCTGGGGCTGGACCGACGAGTCGAAGTCGCTCCCCTATGTGGTGGTGTTCACGGAGAAGCCGCCCGAATTGCCGGTGGGGAATGATGTCGAAGTCGATGTGGTCTTCGTGGGTTATTTTTTGAAGATCATGACCTACACCACATTTGATGACAAACGGCGCCTCACCCCGCTGATGCTGGGACGAGTCCGTGTCGTGCCCCGCCCCGTGCCGATGTCGTCCGTGGCCGCCAGTCCGTGGGAGATTGCCGGTCTGGTTCTGGGAGGGTTGCTGCTGATCCCCGTGGGGATCTGGTTTGTGTCCCAGGGACGACGCCAGAAGATCAGGACCGTCGTGCCCCCCGCTGCGCTCGATCCCCACTGGGTGCCATTCCAGGGCGTCGACGAGGAGCCCCTGCCCGAGTTTGACCCGACTCCACGCTGAGGCCGCCCACGAGGAACTCATCCCCCTACGGCCCGCACATCGAGCCAGCTCGACGGGCGATCACTCGCTGACCTCGCGAGCAGCCGATCCGACGAGACACGTTCACCAACCGCTCGCCTTCGGGGATGACGCACCATGCCGACCACTCAGTACACTCGGTTGATTCTGTTCCGATGCCTTTGCGGTTTGCTCGCCGTCGGAATGTGCGTGAGTGGTCTCCGGGCCGCTGAGCCGATGCTCATCCCGCACTTCACCCTTCGCAAGCTCCCCGATGCCGCCACCAGCGTGGCCTTCTCCCCGAAGAGCGACCTCCTCGCGGTCGGCAGTTACGAGACCGTCGAACTCTGGAACGTCACCGAAAAATCCAAGGTCGGCACCATCCCCATCAAGTCCGGGTTCGCTCGCAGCCTCGCCTTCTCTCCCGATGGAACCCAACTGGCCATCGGCGGGTATCAGAAGATCCACCTGCATTCGGTCGAGTCCCGCGCGCTGCTGCGCGACATCAAGGGGCATCGCGGCTACGTGACGGCGGTCGTCTGGAACACGGCGGGGGATCGGATTTACTCAGCCAGCGAAGACAAGACCGTCCGTATCTGGGCGGCCTCCGACGGAACAGAGCAGGGCCAGTTCAAGGACTTCCCCGCTCCGGTCATGGGCCTGTCGCTCTCTCCCGATGGAACCCTCCTCGCCGTCGCCGGAGGAGACGAGACCCAACTGACCAAGCCGGGGTTTGCCCAACTGCGAAAAGTGACAGGCGAGGTCGTTCACGAACTGGCTGCCCCGAAGCGACCGGCGACCGATATCGCCTTCACCCCGGATGGGAAGCAGGTCCTTCTGACCGGTTTCGATGAACAGGTTCACCAGTTCCAGGTCGACACCGGAGTACTGGTCGGCGATTACACCGAGCACGCTCGCCCGACGAACAGCGTGGCGTTCGCCGCGAAGGGCACGCTGGCACTGACCGCCTCGGGGGGCCGGTTCAAGGGGAAGAACGAACTCCATGTCTGGTCGTTGGCGGATCGGAAAATGGTCACGATCTTGGAGCCAGCGGAGGGACGCCTGACTCGGATCGCGGTTTCGCCCGATGGGAAGTGGCTGGCGATTGCCGCCGCTGACAAGAACGCCTCGGTGTGGGATCTCTCATCGTTGACGGCCCCCGAAGTCAAACCCGCTGCCCCGGTGGAGGAGAAGCCGACGATGACCCGCCTCACCCCTGCGACGAAGTTGCAGTTCATCGACGCCGAGGGAACGCCCGTGAAGCGGATCGGGATCATCGGGCTGGATACCTCGCACGCGATCGCCTTCGCGAAGACGTTCAACGCCGACCCGCCGAACCCCGCACTGGCCGGGATGCGAGTCACTGTGGCCTACCCGCATGGCAGCTGGGACATCGAAAGCTCGGTCAGCCGCATCCCGGGCTACACCGAAGAGGTGAAGAAACTCGGCGTCACGGTCGTCGACTCGCTCCCCGCGCTGCTGGAGCAGGTCGACTTCGTGCTGCTGGAGACCAACGATGGACGGCCGCATCTGGAGCAGGCCCTGGCCGTCTTTAAGGCAGGCAAACCGGTCTTCATCGACAAGCCGGTGGCCGGGTCGCTCGAAGACGTGATCGCGATTTACGAAGCGGCCCGGCACGACAAGGTGCCGGTCTTCTCGTCGTCGTCACTCCGGTTCATGGAGGACGCCCAAGCCGCCCGCCATGGGTCGTGCGGCAGGGTACTCGGCTGCGACACATTCAGCCCCTGCGCGTTGGAGAAGACGCATCCCGACCTGTTCTGGTACGGCATTCACGGCGTCGAGATCCTCTATACCGTGATGGGACCGGGCTGCCAGACCGTCAATCGCAGCTCAACCCCGGACGCCGATGTGGTGCTGGGGACGTGGAAGGAGGGCCGGATCGGCACCTTTCGAGGGATGCGGGCGGGCAAATCAGGTTACGGCGGAAATGTCTTTGGAGCGGACAAGTACGTCCCGCTGACCAACTTCAAAGGGTACGACCCGCTGGTGCTGGCGATTGGGAAGTTCTTCACGACCGGTGAGGCTCCGGTGACTGCGGAGGAGACGCTGGAGATCTACGCCTTCATGGAGGCTGCCGATGAGAGCAAGCGCCAAGGCGGGGCCACGATCTCGGTCCCGGCGACGCTGGAGAAGGCCCGCACAGCGGCACGGGCCCGGTTGAAACAGTGATGGACCAGACTTCTGGCATCTTCGATTCGACCTCGAATAAACTTTACGCGGGCGGAAGTGAGACATTCTGTCGTCGCCACGTTTCGCCAGTATGTGGGCGACTTGGCGTGCGCGCCCGCCCTCTGGCGAGGGGCAGCTACGACTCACTCGGGAGCGCACGAAGTCTAGAAGGGAGGGAGGTGTGAGAACTGCGACGCACGCGAGTTGGATCCTTCCGATACTTCTTTTCACCTCGGCACTCGGTTCCAAGACGGTCTCTGCCGAGGACGATCTCGACCGGATTCGCCAGCGGGGTACGCTCCGCTGGGGCGCGGACCAGGAAGGCGGCGGGCCGTACGTCTACCCCCGCTCGGACCATCCGAACCAGGTCACGGGCTTCGAAGTCGAGATCGCCGACCTGCTCGCTCACCACTTCGGCGTCAAAGCCGAGTTCGTGCAGGGGCAGTGGGACAAGTTGCCGGATCTGATGGAACGCGGCGATATCGATATCGTCCTCAACGGGTATGAGTGGACGCCCTCGCGCAGCCAGCGGTATGGCTGTTCGGTGCCGTATTATCTGTATGAACTCCAACTGATGGCGCGACGCGATTCGCCGTGGCAATCGATCGAGGACTTGGCCCAGCCTTCGCCCGAGGGGAAGTGGAACGTGGGCGTTCTCGGGGGGACAGCGGCGGAGGACTATCTCCAGAAGAAGTTTCCCGACAATGTTCGAGTCGTCTCCTTCGATGGCCCCAACGATGCGATGCGGGGCGTCGAACTCGGGGTCGAGGGCCTGCATGGCACACTCCAGGATCTGCCGGTCGTGGGGTTTTCTCAGCGGGGATTTCCCGGCCTGAAGCGGATCGGCCCGCCGGTCGGGATCGGGTATTACGTCGTACTGACTCACCAGTCGGAGACGCGGCTGCTGCGTGAGATCAACACCGCGATTCGCGAGACTCTGTCCGATGGACAACTGCGGCATGTCCTGGAGAAGTACGACCTCTGGAACCAGACGCAGGCTCAGCGGAGTTTGGAGACCGACGCCAGCGGGCAGTTCGCGCCTCCGCAAACACAGTCCGAGTCCACCACGCCCGGCGAGACGATGGACGTGGTTCGTGGCTGGTCGGCCATCAGGCAACGTGCCCCCCTGCTGCTGCAGGCGGCACTGCTGACGGTGCTGTTGTCCGTGATTTCGATGCCACTGGCGGTGTTGATCGGCCTCGTGCTGGCCATTGGGAGGATGCACGGACCCCGACCGATCGCCCGGCTCTGCACCGTGTATGTCGAAGTGGTCCGAGGCACGCCGCTGGTCCTTCAGCTCTACGTTATCTTCTTCGTGCTGCCCGAGATTCACATCTCGATCCACGCCTTCTGGGCCGGAGTCATGGGACTGGCGATCAACTACTCGGCTTACGAGTCGGAGATCTATCGCGCCGGGATTCAGGCCATCCCGAAAGGGCAGACTGAAGCAGCTCTCGCCCTCGGCATGTCCAAGTGGCTGACCCTCCGCCGGATCATCATCCCGCAGGCGACCCGCATCGTCATCCCGCCCATCACCAACGACTTCATCGCCCTCTTCAAGGACACCGCGGTCTGTTCGGTCATTACCGTCGTGGAACTCAGCAAGCAGTATTACATCCAGGCCCGCAGTACGGGGGCGATCCTGGAACTGGGGGTGCTCACCGCGATCCTGTACCTCGCGATGAGTTACCCTCTGTCGCTCCTCGCGGGTCGACTGGAGCGTCAGCTGCGCGGGGGACCGGCGTAGCAGCGTTCGCCAGAACGCGGGGGGCCGGGACCAGTGATCGAACGCTGGTCAAGACTTCCGAAGTCTCGGAAGACTTCGGAAGTCTGTTAGCACCGCACACGCCGATACCGCTTGCCCACCTTCTGGCGAAGGTGGCTACGACCGAATCTTGGCCAGCGTCAGCAGCACAAACGAGGTCCCATACGACTGGTGATAATCGTAAAACGGGAAGTCCCACCACGAACCGTCCTTCTCCTGCCGAATCAGCAGCGTCCGGGCCAGATGGGCCTGATACAGCGGGCGTTTCTCGGCGGGGAGTTGCTCGATGCACCACGCCGCGTAGTAGTGCCCGAAGTAGTAGAAGTAACCCGCCACCTGGAACCAGGACTCATGTGGGATCGGGCGTTTGCGACCGATGTCGAGCCAGCCGTTGCGGGTGAACAGCCGGTCGAGCCAGTCGGTCAGCACCTGATCGGTGATCGTCGTATCGCCCCACAGACGCAGGGCCACGTTGCACGCCTGCGACCGGCCCAGGCTCCCGCCGGGGCGATTGATCCCGCGTCGAGGTTTCCACTTCAGGTACTCGCCGTACAGGTAGCTGTGGTCGGGGAGGCGTTGCCGCTGGGTGGCTGCGATGGCGCGTTGCACGAGCTTCTCGGGTGGCTCGAACCCCGCTTGCTTCGCCTCATAAAAGGCCACCAGTACCGCCGCATTGACGAAGCTGATCGAGTCACTCGACGGCTGCTTCGTCTCGTACCGCATGTCGTAATAGCCCCAGCCGCCATCGACCGATTCGTACCGCCCCAGGAGGTCGAACTGCTGCCGGATCAGAACGCCGATTGTCTCTGCTCGGGCCTTGTCGTCCGGCTTGAGCTTCAGCAGCCGCACGAGAGCCTGGATGGAATAGCAGTGGGTCCAGATGTTGTAGAGGGCATCGCCGGTGGCCCGCCGGACATGCGGCAGATTCTCAAACAGCCACTTCTCGCCGCGCTCGATCGACTGCTTCACATCGGCCCGTTCGCCGCCGGTTTCCAGCAGCGCTGCGATGCACATCGCCGTGACAGCCGCCTTGAACGCATCATGCGAACCGGGGATCGGCGAATAGATGTTGAGGTCTTTGGTCAGCGTGGCCGACCCCCACGACCCGTTGGGCCGCTGCTCAAGCAATAAGAAGTCCACGCCCCGGCGAATCGCCGCGTCGAGTTCCTCCACAGGCACCGGCGGAATCTCTTTCGGTCGCGGGATGTGCTCCTCCACCGGAGCCGCGACCGCATCCTCCGCCATGCCCGACCGGGTCCACACTGCCCCCGCCATGAGTGCCAGCCACGACCGGCGGGTCCAGGATTTCGTTGTCATGGGTTGCTCCTTCGTTCCGCGGGGTAACACATCCGCGATCCCCGAGTCTGTTCTCCCAGATCGGCTGCGACTTGTCGAGGCGGGAATCCGCAACCTGCGGGGAGGCTCTGTACAGTCCCGGCGGTCTCGCCACTACAATCGCAAGCGTCCTCGCACGCTTGATTCAGGAGTCCCCGATGCGCCCCGTTCTTCGTCAGGTTCTCGTCATGTCACTACTGGCCTCGTTCGCCTCGGCAGCTCCCCCCCTGACCAAGACCATCGACCACGTCGACGAATACCACGGCGTGAAGGTGCCCGACCCTTACCGCTGGCTGGAGGACGATGTCCGCACCTCGAAGGAAGTCGCCGCTTGGGTCACTGCACAGAACGAGGTGACATTCCAGTTCCTCGAATCGATCCCGCAGCGGAAGGACATCCAGCGGCGGCTGACCGAGTTGTGGAACTTCGAGCGGGTCTCGCCGCCATCGCAGTCGGGGGGGCGGTACTTCTATTCGAAGAACGATGGGTTGCAAAACCAGTCGGTGCTGTATGTGCTGGACACGCTGACCGCTGTGCCGCGCGTGTTGATCGATCCGAATACGTGGTCGAAGGACGGGACCGTGGCTCTGGGCACCGTGAAGGTCAGCCCCGATGGTCGCTATGCCGCATTCGGTCGCCAAGAGGCGGGGTCGGATTGGAGCAATGTCCGCGTCCTCGAAGTCGAGACGGGGAAGGAACTCGTTGACGAACTGAAGTGGATCAAGTTCAGCAGCCCCGAATGGACGCCGGATGGGAACGGGTTCTTCTATTCCCGGTTCCCCGAACCGGAGATGGGTCAGGCGTTCCAGAACCTGAATCTCAATCAGCAGGTCTACTTCCACCGCGTCGGCACCGCGCAGTCCGATGACATACTCGTCTACCACCGCCCGGACCATCCCGACTGGACATTTCACAGCACCGTCTCCGAGGACGGGCGGTATTTGATCCTCACCATCATGGTCGGGACCGATGACCGTTATCGCGTCTATTACAAGGATCTCTCCCAGCCGCTGGGACTGCCGCTGGCGCTGATCGACAACTTCGATTACGAGTATGCGTTCCTCGGCAACGACGGCCCGGTGTTCTACTTCCGCACCACGCTCAAGGCCCCCAAGAAGCGGATCATCGCCATCGATACCCGCAAGCCGTCGCCGGAAAGCTATCGCGAGATTCTCGCCGAACAGCCGGAGGTCATGGAGAATGTCTCGCTCATCGCCAACCAGTTCCTCGTCGAGACGCTCAAGGACGCCAAGACCGAGGTGAACCTGTACGGCCTCAACGGTCGCAAGATTCGGCACCTCGACCTGCCGGGCATCGGCACTGCCAGCGGGTTCGCGGGCAAGCGGTCCGACAGCGAGACCTTCTACGCCTTCTCCAGCTTCAACACCCCGGCGAGCATCTTTCGGTACGACTTACTCACCGGCGAGAGCCAGCTCTGGAAGGCCCCGACAACACTGGTGAAGCCGGACGACTACGCGGTCGAGCAGGTCTTCTACAAGAGTCCGGACGGCACGCGGGTGCCGATGTTCCTGGCCTATAAGAAGGGCCTCAAGCGAGACGGCACAAACCCCACGCTGCTGTATGGTTACGGTGGGTTCAACATCTCGCTGACGCCAACGTTTTCGGTGTCGCGGCTGCAATGGATGGAGATGGGCGGCGTGTTTGCGCTGGCTAACCTGCGCGGCGGCGGCGAGTACGGCGAGGACTGGCACAAGGCCGGGACCAAGCTCAACAAGCAGAACGTGTTCAACGATTTCATCTCAGCGGCCGAGTACCTGATCGCGGAGAAGTACACGCGGAGTGACAAGCTGGCGATCCAGGGCGGGAGTAATGGCGGCCTGCTGGTCGGGGCGTGCCTGACGCAGCGGCCCGACCTGTTCGGGGCGTGCCTCCCGGCTGTCGGCGTGATGGACATGCTGCGGTTCCAGAAGTTCACCGCCGGTCGCTACTGGGTGGACGACTTCGGCTCTTCCGACAACGCCGACGAGTTCCCGGCCCTGCTCAAATACAGCCCATACCACAACTGCAAACCGGGTGTGAAGTACCCGCCCACCATGATCACCACCGCCGACACCGACGACCGCGTCGTCCCCGGCCACAGCTTCAAATTCGCCGCCGCCCTGCAAGCCGCTCAAGCCAGCGACAAACCAATCCTGATCCGCATCGAAACCCGCGCCGGCCACGGAGCCGGAAAGCCAACCGCCAAGATCATTGAGGAGACCGCCGACCAGTGGGCGTTTTTGGTGAAGGTGCTGAAGTTCGAACCGAAGGGACTGTGATTTTGATGAGTGAAACAACAGCTTTTCCAACAATCGCAAAGCTCGCTGAAGAGTGTGGTGCCGAGTGGCCATGTTTTGAGAGAGCAGCCGAGGATACTCGCCTTGCCGAGCAGAAGCTCCGACTCGCGCTGCAGAAGATGCCGGGCAGTGATCGCATTCTTGGCCCAGATGCCAGCCTTGTTCTTTTCGGCTCTTTTGCAAGACGAGAGTTCGTCAATGGAAGTGATTTCGACTGGTCGTTGCTGATTGATGGGGTCGTCGACAACGACCATGCGATTCTCGCGAGGAGTATCGAGAAAGAATTTCAGAAAGAGGAAAATGGCCTCAAATCACCCGGGGCGAGTGGAACCTTCGGAAACATGTGTTTTTCTCATGATCTCGTACACCGGATCGGAGGAGGAGCGGATTCCAACGCAAATCTGACTCGCCGAATGTTGATGCTTCTGGAGTCTCGCCCCATCAGCCTCTCCCAGACAGATTCGTCGAATGCTGTTTGGAACAATGTACTCCGGTGTATTCTGGAAAGGTACTTTGAAGAGGACATTCACTTTTCTCCTGCTGCCGAGGGAATGGTGCCCCGCTTTCTGTTGAATGACTTGACTCGTTTTTGGAGGACGATGGCCGTTGACTATGCAGCGAAACATCAAGAGCAAGGGGAGAAGAAATGGGCCTTGAGAAACGCCAAACTTCGATTCAGCCGCAAGCTCCTCTACGCGAGCGGAGTTGCGTTCTGCTTGAGTTGCAAACTCAAACCTCCAAGGACCGTTGAGCCCAGACTCTTCGGTTCCCCAGTAGACGAGTCAGCAGACCCCTACATCGACAGCGCCATGCGGTTTGCACGGACTCCCTGCTTGGAGTACCTGGCTGAATTCATTGATGAATTTGTGGAGGACGAGTCGAAGAAACGTCAGATTGCCGGTATGAT
Source organism: Planctomycetota bacterium (assembly GCA_043734065.1). GTDB lineage: Bacteria > Planctomycetota > Planctomycetia > Planctomycetales > Planctomycetaceae > TH-plancto1. The sequence goes on along the minus strand of JAYTFV010000314.1, from coordinate 8,771 downwards.
CTTCAATACGTACAACGAGTGGCTCGATATCCTTGGTGACAAGACGAAGCGAGAGCATCTCGAAGGGCTCTCCCACTCCAATGCGGAGAGCGACTCAACTTTCCAGAGTGTGCGATTGTTGAGTGCGGAGTTTGCGAAAGGGCTGGAGCTTCTGTTTTTCGGTCGTCACCGAGAATCTGAAGTCGACAGCATCGCAAAACTGAGCTTGGAGTACATCGGATTCTGAGGATGGGAGTCGCTGTGGTCGGTTTTTCAACTGGCGCTTTGGAGAAGGGGGACTTTCGCCGAGCCATCGATTGGATCAAGCGAGGTCAGCCTGAAGCTGTCGAGCTCTCGGCACTTCGATTTGAAGAATTGCTGCCGCTCGTCGAAGCCATTGACTCACTCGGTGTTGAAGGCGTCGAATACGTTTCGTTCCACGCCCCCAGCTCTTTCCAAAGAGAGCAGGAAAGCCAAGCGGTACAGTTGCTGACTCGTGTCTTCGACCGAGGATGGAACATCGTCGTACATCCCGATGTGATCTACACACCGAGTCTCTGGCTGAAATTTAAGGATCAGCTTCTGGTCGAGAACATGGACCGACGAAAGTCGATTGGGCGGACTGCATCTGAGCTGTCTGAAATTTTCGAAAGACTCCCAGAGGCTCGGTTGTGCCTGGATGTTGCTCACGCCAGAAATCTGGATACGACACTCGGCGTAATTCGCGACATCGTTCGTCAATTTGTTGGACGCATTGCAGAGATTCACATCAGTGAGTTGGATTCACGATGTCAGCATCGGCCTCTTTCTGCGGGTGCTGTCAGAGACTACAAACGATTCTCTTCAGTTCTTCGAGGCATACCGGTGATCATTGAATCGATGCTCGATAGCCAGCACGAATGTCAAAGACTCAAAGAAGTCGAGTTGGCAAGAGAGTCACTGGCTGAGTGCGTGCCAGTTTAAGCGACGCATTGGTACGGGACTGTCATGTGAAGTGGAATCCTTACCTCGGCACCGGAATCCGATCCACAATCTGTTGCAGCACCGCCTGAGCCCGTTTGCGTTGGCCCTCGCGCAGCATCCCCGCGCAGGTGACGCGGTGGGCGAGGACGGGGAGCATCATTTGCTTCACATCGTCGGGGATCACGTACTCGCGCCCCTCGACGAAGGCGTGGCTCTGCACCGCTCGCGAGAATGTGATCGCCCCGCGCGTGCTGACGCCGACCGTCAGTTCGTTGTTCGACCGCGTGCGATGCACGATCTCCAGGATGTAATCGCTGATCGAGTCGTCCATCCGGACCTCGCGCACCGCCGTTTGCAGCGCGAGCACCTGGTCGATCGAGACGACCGACTTCAGGCGATCGACCGGCTCCCCCAGCCGGTGCGTGAGCAGGACCGCTTTCTCGGCAGTCTTGTCGGGATAGCCGATGTCCATGCAGATCATGAACCTGTCGAGTTGGTTTTCGGGCAGCGGGTACGTGCCCTCGAACTCGTAGGGGTTCTGTGTGGCGAGAACAAAGAACGGGCGGTCGAGCGGGTAGGTCTTCCCCTCGATCGAAATCTGCCGTTCCATCATCGCTTCGAGCAAGGCGCTTTGCGTGCGCGGCGTCGTGCGGTTGATCTCATCGGCCAGAAGGATCTGCGTGAAGATCGGGCCGGGGCGGAACTCGAACACTCCCGTGGTGGGGAGGAACACACTGCCGCCCAGGATGTCGCTGGGGAGCATGTCGGGCGTGAACTGCAATCGCGTGAACTTGCAGCCGAGACTGAACGCCAGAGCCTTCGAGAGCGAGGTCTTCCCGACTCCGGGTGCGTCCTCAATCAGCAGATGACCCTCTGCCAGCAGGGCCACCAGTGCCAGCCGAATCGCCGACTTCTTGCCGAGGATTGCCTGCGCGATGTTGTCCTCCAGGCTCTGAACCAATGCGTGCAGGGGTGACGGCACGAACCTCTCCTGAAGGGGTCAATCACAGTAGGTCAGACAAGGATCTCGGCGCGGTGAGTCCGCCCGAGTGCTGGCGTTCGCATCATAACGGATGGAGGGGCTTCCACCGAACCCAGCGCAGGCTTGAGGAATTCCCCGTGAATTCCGTTCTCTGCGGCTGTATGGGTCGGTCGTGGATCATCGCTCGCGGGGAAGTTTGGCTCCTGGTTTCGACGATAGCCCAGTTGCGATCTGTGAGCCGGGGACGATGTCCTTTCGCAGTTGCGGCTCGGCAGGAGCCTCGCCCTCCCGAGGAGAGGTACACCCAGAACCGCCCGCTCCAAGACCTATGCTGGACATCACCGCAACCCTCCCGACACTCGACGACTTGCGGCAGTATGTGCATGTACAACTGTGCGCCAAGGAGAGCTTGTTGGAGGACCAGTTCGTGACTCAGGAAGACCCGCTGCTAATGCGGGGCCGCGTTTGCGGTCGGCAGTTTCAGCTCCACGGGCCACGCAGCATCCGCCTGGGGGCGATCTGGGCGAGCGATCAAAACTTGATCTATTTCTATGACACACAGGGGGAACGGTATCTCAAGGTGCGGCTGACGACTCCGATTGCCGATGCGGCGTAGTCAAATCGAGACCACCGTGGCGACCGGATGTATGAACTGCTCTTTCTGCGAGATTCCCGGACGTGGTAGAAATGTCCGTTCGGGCGGGAGGAGCGATCTCGGCTGAAGAGCACGCGGTCTGCCCGTCGAAGAATGACAATGGAACGGTGAAGCTGTTGCAGGGATGGGAGTTCGCACTCCGCCCATCGGCAGATTCTGCCGCTCGTGGAATCGCCAGAGGACGGACCTCTTCTGGCCGATCCGTGTCGAGGTGTGGCAACGACTGCCGCACCCGAGGTCCGCTCCGCACACCAGCCCGGAAGCCCACGACTCCTGAGAGAGCTGTGACTTCAAGGCTGAACCACTAGGCATGAGGCCGCCCCATGTTGCGTCGACGTTTTCTGTTTCAATCTGCCGTTGTCCCCACGTTAGCTGCCTTGCTGGCAGCGACCGGATGTCGCGGCAAACAAGTCGCCCACATCCTCAAGAACGACGACCAGGACATGGTCGGCAGCCACTCTGCTGGGGCCGAGACCTGGAAGCCGCTCGTCGAGCAGTCGGTCGCCCAGTTGCTGGAACGCCAATGCTCCGAGATTCACCCGGCCTCCATGGCCGAAGGGGCCGAGATCGAGAAGAAACGGGTCTGTTTCCTGGGCGTCGAGAACAAGAGCGCTGAGGAACTCGGCGACAGCCGCGAACAGATCTCCGATCACATCGACTCGCTCATCAGCCAGTCCGAACAGTTCAACCTCGTCAGCCGACGTTACATTGACGCGGGTCTTAAAGAGTGCAGCCTGAAACCGGACGAGCTGTTCATCCCTGCGAATCGACGGATGTTCGCCGCTGCGATGGAGGAGGTCGGGATGCCGATCAACTACCTGCTGTTCGCGAAGATCACCTCGCTGTCGACGCACAGCAACGGCGATTCGCAGCGCGACTATCAATTGGTCCTCGAACTGGTCGATGTGGCCACCGGGGACAACGACAAGGAATCAGCGACGATCCGCAAGGGATATCACAAATCGAAGCTCAGCCTGCGGAGGCACTACTAGGGATCCGCCCCGTAGCCACGTTCGCCAGAACGTGGGCGGCTTGGTAGTCGCTGACAACGATATGGTCCAACCTCGACTCTGGTTCTCGATACCGCGCATTCCGGCCACCCACGTTCTGGCGAACGTGGCTACCACGAGCGGCGGCTCCCACACAACTCATGCGATCCTCCTCATCCCTGATGATTCACGTCCAACGGCTGCGGGGGATTTCCCTCGTGGTGGTCGGGGTCCTGAGCGGTTGTGCGTCGCATGTCGATCGCGTGGTTGCGGTGCGGAACGACTTCTACGCGGGCCAGCTGGAAACGGCCCGGGCCGAGGTCCAGGAGCTGCGGGACAAGCACAAGTCGGACGAGGACGTGTTCGACCTCGATCGCGCGATGATCGAGTTGTGTGCCGGTCATCCCAAGGAAGCCGAGAAGCTGCTGCGGCATGTGCGGGATGACTTCGATGTCTACGAGGAGAAGTCGGCGAAAGAGATCGCCACCTCGATGCTGACGGACGACACGAAGATCTCCTACCCCGGCGAGGACCACGAGAAGATCCTCGTACGGACATTCCTGGCCCTCTCGAATCTGATGGGGGATGGCCAGGATGCGCAGGCGTACGCCTTGCAGATCGGGGCCAAGCAGCAGGAACTCGTCGAGAAGAGCCAGAAGAAGATCGCAGAACACACGCCCGAGGGCGAGGAACTTCCCGCTGTCCCCGAGTTGCCGCAGGTGGCGCTCGGGCCGTACGTGCGGGCGATGCTGCACGAGGAGTCGGCCCTGGATGCGAACGAGGTCGTGCGGGCCCGCGAGATGGTGGTCTCCTATGTCCCCGACTTTCGCGACGGTGAGGCCGACCTGGAACGGGCACTCGGGAATTCATCCTGTGCCCCGGATCATGGAACGATCTACCTGTTCACGCTGGTCGGTCGCGGCCCGATCAAGGAAGTCTCCGAAGACATCCCGACGCAAATGGCCCTCCTGATCGCCGACCAGATCATCAGTGCCCTGGGAAGCCAGACACTCCCGCCCACCCTCGCCCCCATCAAGGTCGCCAAGGTCGTTCGTCTTCCGAACCGCATTCAAGCAGTCCAGGCTGACATCGATGGCAGCTCCGTCGGCACGACCACCACACTGGTCGATGTCGGCGAACTGGCCGAGGCGCATTACCAGGCCCGCTACCACGAGGTTCTGGCCATGGCCGTCGCACGCCGCACGATCAAGAAGGGGGCGATCTTCCTGACCAAAGAGAAGCTGAACGCCGATACCAACCCCGCCTTGGACATCCTTCTGACGCTCGGCGGGATTGCCTGGGAAGCCAGCGAAGCCGCCGATACCCGCTGCTGGGGTCTGCTCCCCGAATCGATCCAGGTGCTGCGGATCGAGGCCCCGGTCGGGACGCGCACCCTGAAACTGCAAGCCGTCGATGCTCATGGGGCGTATGGCGTTCCCGAGTCCGTGACCATCGATGTCCATGAGCAGCGAAATACTTACGTCCTCGCCAACTTCCCCGACAGCCATCTGGTCGGCAAGGTATTGGTCAGTGGGCAGGAATAGTTTAACCGATCAAGGAGCTGCACTCGCCAGAGTGCGGGCTCCCCGCGTTCTGGCGAACGCAGCTACCTGACAAGAACAGAGGCACTCCGTCGCAGTAGCCATCCCTCAATCCACTCGGTTATCCTCGCGGCATCTCTCATCCGCTTCTCCGAATTGAGGTGCCCGATGCGTCACTGCTGGATCGCCGCCTGCCTGTGCCTGCTCTGCTCCCCCGCCTGCGCTGCCGAAGCTCCAGCGGCCCCGCCACCCGCGATCCCGCATTGGATCAGCACCGCTCCGGCGAACTCGCAACCGGTTGATCTCGTGCGATCATTCTCGACCGAGGCTCCCGTGCAGCAGGCGACGCTCAAATTCGCAGCCGACTTCTGCTTTGCCACCGTGGCGATCAATGACATTGAGGTGCTGGAGGTCGCCCCGTTTGTGCAGTTGCAGACACTCGATGTGACCAACGCCGTGCAGCGGGGGGAGAACCGGCTACGGATTCGGATGCGAGAGGCGAACCGCCTGACCGGCGTGGCCCTGTCGCTGGAGGTCCGGTACGCGGACGGCACCTCGACGATGATCGTAAGCGATGGAGCTTGGTCGTCGCAGCGGGTCGATCCGACTGCGGGGCCGAAAACGCCCGTGCCAGAGACTGAGAAACTCCTGTTGGAAGATCGCGGCGCGGTTGCCCCCGAGCTGTGGGGAATCGGTCGGCGAGATATCTCGCTGTCGGCTTTTGAAAACTACGAGCAGTGGCAGCAGTCCAAGGGCGAGGTCGCCGACAAGAACCGCCCCAAGTTCTGGATCGCCCCCGGCTTCGAGATCACCGCACTCCGCGTGGCCCAGCCGGACGAGGGGTCGTGGATCGCGATGGCGTTTGATGAGCAGGGTCGGCTGACGGTCTCGCGTGAGGATGTGGGGCTGTTGCGGATGACGATCGCCGAGGACAAGAAGTCAGTCGAGAAGGTCGAGAAGATCGACGTGAAGTTGGAGGAGTGCCGCGGGCTGGTGTACGACGGCGATGTACTCTACGCGAATGCGAACAACTCGAAGGGGCTGTATCGGCTCCAGATCGACGACGCCGGAATCCCTCACGGACTGGAGTTGATTCGCCAGTTTCCCGGCGGCGTCGGTCACGGACGCAACGACCTCGCTCTGCTCAAGCACCATAATGGCCAAGCATCCCTGTTCTCGATCCACGGCGACTCCGTCGATCTCCCGACGAGTGACGTGGACGATCTCACCTCACCGCTTCGCGAAACGAAACTGCTTCCGTCCAAGAAGGAGGGAACTCTCTACCGCCTGGACCTCGGAGATACGGTGAAGACATCGCTCGTGCATGCGGGCCTGCGGAACCCCTATGGAGTTGCGTTGCATGAGTCTGGCGATCCGTTCACATTCGATGCGGACAATGAACACGACATGGGCACCCCGTGGTATCGCCCGACTCGGATTCTGCAACTCACGAGCGGCGGCGATAGTGGCTATCGCGAAGTAACTGGCCAGCTCCCCCCACGGTTTCACGATCAGCCCGACCACGCCCCCCAGCTGTTCGATATCGGGCGATCATCACCGACATCAGTCATGTTCGGGTATGGCCTGAAGTTTCCGAAGGACTACCAGCAAGCCCTATTCGCCCTTGACTGGACATATGGCCGGGTCATCGCGGTTCATCTGTTCCCACGGGGTATGACCTATCGGGCGAGTGCGGAGACGTTCCTGCAAGGGCGACCGCTGAATGTCACCGATATCGCGACTAGCCCTGACGGGGTGATGTATTTGATTACTGGGGGACGGAAGACGCAGTCGGCGCTGTTTCGGATCATGTCAACGAATGAACCACATGATTTCACGTCTCGACTCTTGAGCCAACACGAAGAACTCTGCCAGGAAGACTCTGGGAAGGTCCGTAGCAAGAAGACACTCACGAGCATGAGCAATTCGTCCTTGCCCAGAGAGATACTGTCTCCGGATCCAGTGGAGCGCCATGCTGCCCGCCTGGTCGTCGAACGAGACCCCAAGAATCTCGAAACCGGTGGCTCCCGGACAATTGCGCCGGGAGCGGGTGCCATGACAGCGCTGATGGCCATTGCCCGAGCGAGAAAGCCGGAAGCAGTCCGGTCGATTGTTTCGATGATGGAGCATATCGAAGTTCACGGACAGGATTTCCCGATTGCGACCCACGATCTCACCTCCCAGTTCATCTGGATCCGAGTCGCGAACCTCTGCCTGGACACCTCGCGAGACCAAACCATCGCCCACCGGGAGACATTGATTCCCAAAGTTGTCGCGATTTGGAATTCTCTCGACACCCGTCCGTTCACCGTCGCTCCGGAAGGCACCAGCGTCGAGCTGCGTCGTCGGCTGGCGTATCTGCTGGGCGAACTGGGAGCAGACGAACTCCCGGCGTTGGCGGGGCCGGTGTTGCTGGCGAGTGGGGTGCAGGAGGACCAGCTGGCGGGGTTGCTGGCTCTGCGCAACCAGAAGACAGGCTGGACGCCCGCACTGCGGCGGCAGCAGTTTGAAACGATCAACTCGATCTCGCTGATGATCGGCGGGGCGGGGTTGCCGCCGTTGGAGAAGTGGTTGCGGGAGGAGTCGATCAAGACGCTGACGGATGCCGAGAAGACGGAGCTGGCGAGGTTGTTGGAGCCGCAGCCGCCGGTCCCGGAGCCACTGCCTGCGGCTCGTCCGTTCCGCCAGAAGTGGACGCCGGATGACCTGGCCTCGCTGCACGGCAGTGACGCCCCGAAAGGCGATGCCGAGCGAGGCCGCCTCCTCTTCAAAGAGGCCCTCTGTGCCCGCTGCCACCGCGTCGGCCTGCGCGGTGCCGCTGTCGGCCCCGACCTGACTTTTGTGAGCCGCCGGTTCAGCCGCAAGGATGTCCTGGAATCGGTCCTGCTCCCGTCGCTGTCGGTGGCCGAGAACTATCGCCTGGAGACGATCACGACGCTCTCCGGCCTCACTCACACGGGGCGGATCATTCCCGAGGGGGACTACCGGTCGGAGAAGATTCGGCTGAGCCTCGACACGCTGGATGCAAGTAAAGTCGTCGAGATCGACAAGAAGGAGATCGACCAGCACAATTCGTCGCCCGTCTCTCCGATGCCCAGTGGGCTGCTCGATACCCTCACGCTCGATGAGGTCCGCGACCTGCTGGCGTACCTGGAGTCGGGCGGGCGATAGCCGAACCGGACGCATCCAGTCGTGAGCGGCACGGCGCTAGCCGCCGGTTCCCCTGACCGTGGTCTGGCCAGAGGACTCGGTTCCCCAACGGGCCACGCGGAGAAGAACCGGCGGCTAGCGCCGTGCCGCTCACTACATAGGCCGTTTCATGCGGCAGGCAGAATCACAATCACTCTCGAACCCGACACACTGTTCACAGGCACCCATGACCGACTCCCCGACGCAACTCCCCTCCCTCCCCGAAGCCACGCGCACCTGGACCAAGGTCGCGGCTCTCAGCTTTGGCGGTCCCGCCGGGCAGATCGCGGTCATGCACCGCATTCTGGTCGACGAGAAGAAGTGGATCTCCGAGGAGCGGTTCTTGCATGCCCTCAACTTCTGCATGCTGATCCCCGGCCCCGAGGCCCAGCAACTGGCGACGTACATCGGGTGGCTGATGCACGGGCTGCGCGGGGGGCTGATCGCGGGGGGGCTGTTCATTCTGCCGGGAG